>NZ_JAXOQA010000017.1:0-32293 GCF_047307945.1 Commensalibacter sp. A3DC
TCTAATCAGGAAAATATAGTGAAGAATTTAAATTCTTATCTTCAGATTGCTGAACATGCCCTTCAAGAGGCACAAAAAGTTATTTGTCCCTATTTTAGACATTCAATTCATGTAGATGACAAATTTGATGAATCCCCCGTAACAAAAGCCGATCGTGAAGCTGAACAAACAATCCGGCAAATCCTAAAACAAGAAACACCCGGTTTTGGAATTATTGGGGAGGAATATGGATCAGATAATATAAATTCCAAATTTCAATGGGTTATAGATCCAATTGATGGAACCAGAGCTTTTATAACAGGCCGTCCCTTATTTGGAATATTAATCGCCTTATTGTATGAGGGTAATCCTGTATTGGGAATCATTGACCAACCGATACTCAAAGAGCGCTGGATTGGTCTTGAAGGGTATGAAAGCCAATTTATTTCAGAATTTGGTGGTCATATAGGTACAAGAAAATGTATTGACCTTTCCATAGCCGAAGGTTCTTGCACTGCACCTGAAATCCTTGATCATTCTCCAAACACCCGCTGGAAATCATTGTGCAAAAAAATCAAGAGAATGAGCTGGGGTGGAGATTGTTACGCGTATGGTTTATTGGCATTGGGTCAAATTGACCTCATAATTGAATATGGCAATAAAATTTGGGATTGGGCGGCCTTGGTTCCAATCATAAAAGGAGCCGGAGGATCAATAACCGACTGGAATGGAAATTCCCTATCTCTTCAAAACAATAATAAATCTGTGCTAGCTTTGGGTGATCCAGGCTTAAAACAGGACGTTATCAAAATTTTAAATTTTTAGTTTCTATATATTAAAGAGAAAATTAATGAATTCAAATCTATCATTACCCAAAGACAAAATTCATATTCTTTTATTAGAAGGTGTTCATCAAAGTGCCGTCGATTTATTAAAAAAGAATGGGTATAACAACATTACCTATCTTAAAACAGCCTTGGAGGGCGATGCTTTAAAAAAAGCGATCAAAGGTGTACATTTAATCGGTATTCGCTCCCGTACACAATTAACCAAAGAAATCTTGGATGAGGCCGATAAACTGATTGCTATTGGATGTTTTTGTATCGGCACAAATCAAGTTGATCTTAATGCTGCACGCAATCTGGGTATTCCTGTTTTTAATGCCCCCTTCAGCAATACCCGTTCGGTGGCGGAATTGGTAATGGGTGAAATCGTCATGCTGTTAAGGCGCATTTTTGTTCGCTCATCCGAATGTCATAAAGGACTCTGGGACAAAAGCAGTATAAACAGCTGGGAGGTAAGAGGCAAAACTTTAGGAATTGTGGGATATGGATCCATCGGATCACAATTATCAATTTTAGCCGAATCTTTTGGATTACAGGTTATATATTATGACATAGTTGATAAGTTAAGTCATGGAAATGCGCGTCCTGTCCAGTCATTGAAAGATCTTTTACAGATAAGTGACATTGTTAGCCTGCATGTGCCTCATAATAAAGGCACTATCAATCTGATAGGCGAAAAAGAGATAGCCTTGATGAAACCCGGTTCATTTCTTATCAATAACGCTAGAGGACAGGTTGTTGATATTGATGCCCTTGTACAAGCATTGAAATCCAATCATCTTTTAGGTGCGGCAATTGATGTATTTCCTGTAGAACCCAAAGTTAAAGGTGAGGAATTCACTTCACCATTACGCGGATTGGATAATGTTATCCTAACACCTCATATAGGTGGATCCACAATCGAGGCGCAAGAACGAATTGGTCGGGAAGTAGGAAATAAGTTTATTGAATATTCGGATGTCGGTTCAACCCTAAGTGCCGTAAATTTTCCAGAGGTTCAGTTGCCAATCCGTTTAAAGGGCACACGATATATGCATGTTCATCAAAACATTCCTGGCATTATGCAAAAAATTAACAACATATTTACCAAGATCAACGCCAATATTTCCGCTCAATATTTACAGACGGATGGTGAAGTGGGTTATGTTGTCATTGAGGCAACAACCGATGGGGATAAGGAAATTGATATTGAAATTTTGCGAGCCTTACGCAATCTTGAGGGAACGATCAGGGCTCGAATCCTTTATCGTCCAAATGAGTTATAATTAATTAAAATTTTAAAGTCAGGATCCATATTCTATAATGGCAATAACCAGAATATCAACTTTTGCCTTTTCTGGTATTGATCCTATTTCTGTGGAAATTCAGGTTCAAATTTCTCGAGGCTTACCCGCATTTACAATTGTTGGCCTGGCTGATAAGGCCGTGACTGAATCCCGTGAACGGGTTAAGGCCGCCCTTATCTCAATGGGTATAGCCTTACCACCGAAACGGATTTTGATAAATCTTTCTCCAGCCGATATTATTAAAGAGGGCACTCATTATGATTTGCCTATTGCATTGGGACTGTTGGTCGCTTTGGATATTATTCCTGAAGGAATGTTATTGAATTATGCAGCTGTTGGCGAATTATCACTTGATGGAAAAATTAGTGCTGTCAACAATGTAATTTCAGCAACTATTGGAGCTGTTTCTCAAGAAAAAGGTTTGATTTGTCCAGCCATACAAGGAAGCGAAGCCCTATTGGGTGGAGATATAGATATAATTGCTGCTCCCGATCTGCTTTCTATCATCCAGCATTTTTTGGGAAAACAGATTTTAACGCCTCCTAAAATGTTACAGTCTCCAAAAACCTCCCATGATTATGATTTGTTTGATATCAAAGGTATGGAAAGTGCAAAACGTGCCCTGGAAATTGCCGCTTCAGGTGGGCATTCAATGTTGATGATTGGGCCGCCAGGATCTGGCAAATCCATGCTTGCAACAAGATTGCCCAGCATTTTACCTGATTTAACCGCACAACAATCTTTAGAGGTTACTCGTATTTATAGTGCTGCGGGATTATTAAACGGTTCTGTCCCTATCAGACAACCTCCCTTTCGAAACCCGCATCATTCTGCCAGTCAAGTTTCATTAACTGGAGGAGGAATAAAAGTGAAACCGGGTGAAATAAGCTTGGCTCATCATGGAATATTATTTTTGGATGAATTTCCTGAATTTACGAGGAACAGTCTTGAAGCATTAAGACAACCGCTTGAAAATGGTAAAATATCTATTGCCAGAGCGATGAATCATATAACTTTCCCTGCGAAATTTCAATTAATTGCCGCAATGAATCCCTGTCGATGTGGATATATGGGCGATACAGAACGTGAGTGTCATCGTGTCCCCCGCTGTGGTGAAGAATATACTCGTAAGATTTCTGGTCCATTATTGGATCGTATCGATATTGTTACCTATATTGAACCGATACCACCACGCGATATCGTTTCTATACCGAATGGTGAAAAAAGTGTAAAAGTTGCAAAACGTGTTAAAAAAGCCAGAGAAAAACAATTTGAAAGACAGAAAAATTTAAATTGTGAATTAAATAATAATCAAATATCTTTATCTGACTCCGTGGCGGAAATAGTAGAAAAAGCTTCAATGCAATTACGCCTTTCTGCCCGAGGCATCACAAGATTATTGAGGGTGGCTCTTACAATCGCAGATCTTTCAGAAAAGGATGAAATTGATATTTCCAGTATTACTGAAGCGTTGTCCTATCGAAAACGTAATCTACTTTAACGTTTTATCAAAAGCTTGTTTTAAATCTTCAATCAAATCATTTTCATTTTCTAAACCGATATGAAACCTACAAGCCGAACCAGTTAAAGTTCTGCTTTTATATTTCCTTCTTATCTCTCCATCAGTGAGTAAAACCAGACTTTCATATCCCCCCCAAGAAGCACCAATTGAAAAAAATTTAAGATGATTAATCATTTCAATAACTTTTTGCAAAATAATATTTTTTTTGAAAACCACTCCAAATACACTGCTTGCACCTGTAAAATCTCGTTTCCAAAATTCATGCCCATAACAACTTGGCAATGCGGGATGAAGAACCCGTTCAACATAAGGTTGCCGACTGCACCATTGTGCAATTTTTAATCCGGTCACTGATTGTTTTTCGAGTCGCGCTGCCATAGTTCTCAACCCACGCAATGTTAACCAGCATACATCTGGTGCTGCCACCTCTCCCATGGCGACAGCATAATCCCTTAAAATATGCCAGTCATCATCACATTTAACTGTAATGGCACCAAGTACTAAATCTGAATGACCATTGGCATATTTTGTTAATGCCTGAACAGATATATCCACTCCATGCTCGAAGGGCTTAAATATACCTATTCCCCATGTATTGTCTAATATTAGTTTAGCTCCATATCTATGAGCTATTTCAGCCGTACCGGCAATATTCTGAATTTCAAAACTATGACTACCGGGACTTTCCGTAAATATTAATTTCGTATTGTTTTGAATATAGGTTTCAATTTCATCAAGATTACAATCAGCGGGGTAGTAGCTGATTTTAACTCCAAATTTTTCCAAAACAGTCTCTGCAAACCGTTTGGTTGGCCCATAGATACTGTCAATTATCAAACAATGATCACCTGACGATAAAAAACCTAATAGAGGTATAGTACAAGCTGCCAAACCCGATGATACTACTTGACAATGTGATCCTCCTTCAATTTGGGCTATAACTTGCTCAAGCTGATGCTGATTTGGTGAACCCATTGCTCCATAAAGCGTTTCATGTTCATACTTACCTTTTTCCGAACGACGCATAGCCTCAACTGAAGGATATATAACTGTCGATCCCCGTGCGAGCGGATCATTTACAAACACACCTTTCTCGGGTAATGAGTATGTCTGTCTACCTATTTGGACCAAAAATGTTGACAAAATTTTCCATCCATAGGAAACGGCCAATTCTTCAGATGATATATAAGACATGCTTTAACCTTTTTGATAAAAAATCTTTTACTTTCTGAAAAATCATTTTATAAAGATTCGTCATATTTTTATATTTAAATACTGTTAGCAATAATTGAAATTCATACTTTATAATATTTGCCAATTAGTAATTGTTATCGATAATTAATTATCCCAAAAATGTTACTAAAATTCTTATATATTGAAAAACAAAGATTAATTCTTAAATTTGTTGGATCAGAAATAGGTAGTAATATTAATTATATTATCAGATAACTATCCAAGAATATCAATTCATGACCCTTTCAATTACGCCACATTACAAAATTTCTAACATTCCTAAAATATTTTCTCAAATGAAAATTATCAGCTGGAATTTGTTAAGAAAAATTGGAGCATCCCCATATGACGTTGCTTATTTGATCAATAATCACAAACCTGATTTATTGTTAATGCAGGAAGCAACAGAGGAAATTAATATTTTACCCGATCTTGTTGGTGGTTATTACAGTCGTTTTCCATTACCTGGCAGAATTCATGGTGTTGCTTGCTGGAGTCCTTACCCATTTTTTTCGCCACCCACGATTTGCGATTTACCCCGAGGCACGTTAATCAAACGTGTTGCCCAATTGATCGATTATGGAAATTTCTGGATAGCTAATGTCCACCTATCCCATGGTCAGATATTGAACCGTAAACAATTACAGGCTCTTGCCGGTATTCTACCTGATCACGCTGCAGTTTTAGGTGACTTTAACCAGATTGGTCCCGCATTATTACATGGATTCAGAGATGTTGGGCCCAATGAACCAACACATAAAATGGCCAATCTTGTGCCAATTCGTCTCGATCGTTGCTTGATCAAGGGTATGGAGTGTATTGCAAGTCAGGTTTTATCCAGATTTACATCCGATCATCATCCAATAATGGTGATACTGCGTCCAGTCTTATAAATATGGAAGCAGCAATCGAGTGGTAGCATCTCTTAATTTTACCAGGAAGAATCTTTTTTCAAGCTCTTTTAATTTTAATGGCTTGTTTCTATGCAATATAATGAAATCGTCGATTTTTTCTGAAAATTTTTCATGATAAACTTCCATATTGATTTCAAAATTCAATCTTAAACTGCGCATGTCAATATTTGAACTACCAACAAAGGACCATAAACGGTCAATAACCATCAGTTTGGAATGATTGAAAGGGGGTTTGGCCAACCAGATTTTACATCCATAACGTAAGGGTAATTTATTGTTTATGTTTCTGGCCCAATCAACCAAAAACTGATTGCTTTGTTCAGGGGTAATTATATCAATTTCCACCCCTCGAATGGCAGCCATACATAACAATGATAGAAAACGGTCATCTGGCAAAAAGTAAGGGGTCATAATCCTTATTGATTTACGCGCCAAACTTATTGCCTGCATCATTGTATATTTGATTTTTTCCATATCTGAATCAGGACCAGCGGTTATAATGCGACATACCATATCTCCCTCCTCTTTCACTTCTGGAAAAAATTTTTCATCATCCAGCTTTTCCGATGTAATAAAAAACCAGTCCTGCAAAAAAGCTTCGGTTAATTCATGAACAATGGCGCCTTTTACCCTAAAATGAGTGTCTGAAACCGGATTTTTAGGGCATTTTGATAACACATTTACAGCAGCGATATTTAAACCTCCTATAAACCCAATCTTTCCATCTACCACCAAAATCTTCTTATGAGTTCTTAGGTTTATAAATGCCATTTTCCAGGGAAGAAATGTATGCATAAACCTGTCTATACGAACGCCATGAGCTTTTAAATATTTGGCAATGGGACAATAGAAATAACCGCTACCTATTCCATCGACAAGTACACGGACAACAGCGCCCCTTTCATGTGCCCTGATTATTGCATCGGCAAATTTCCTGCCAATATCATCACTTTTAAGAATATAAGAGGATAAGAAAACGCAACTTTTTGCAGAATTTATTGATTCCAGCATAACGGGATAGGCTTCATCCCCATTATGATATATATCAATATTATTTCCCTTTAATAATGCCCTTTGTGTAAAGCTTTCTACAACTTTAGCCAATGGATAAAAATGACCTTGAACTGTATAATTAAAATTGCTTTTGGTAAATTTATGATGCCAAGGCCTGTGTGTGGCCAATTTTTGTGCCTTTCGGGTAACACGATTTATACCAAACATAAAATACAGAATAAAACCCGTAATTGGCATTATCCACGAGAATCCGATCCATCCTATCGCAGCTTTGGTATCTCTCACATGTTTCAAAACATGATATGTAACCACTATTAATAAAAATAATCTTAGAACCGCCATTACCCAATCTTGCTTGACATCAATAAAAAACAGATAAGTATAAAAGGCAGTCATAAAATTCCATTCCAAATAATTAACAACATATATTTTTATTCTATTTTAATTATGTTATGCTTTAATTATGATCAAATTTAGTAATCGTCAAAACGATTTTAATTCTTATTCTTTCACCAATAAAAACTATTCTGCTGGATTATTTGCTGAAGAAAAAGTAGCGATCTATTTAAAAAAACTTGACTGGAACATATTGAATCAAAGATACCGCTGTCCATTTGGAGAAATTGATTTAATTGCACAACGTGCTGACTATATATTGTTTGTGGAAGTAAAAAAAAGAAAAACCTTGCGAAAAGCTCTTTTCGCTCTTACCAATAGACAAAAACTAAGATTGATTAATTCCGCGAATTGTTATCTTGAAACATATAACATGAATAATATCAACAATGTTCAATTTGATTATATTATACTAGATTCTCAAAATCGAATTGAACGTCTTGAAAATATTACCGCTTATTAGCTGCGATGACGACGAGCTTTAGATTTTTTATGGGATGAAACATTATATAAAACATTTCTTACCCTCATTTTTCCTAGATTTCTTTGTCTATAGGAAATTTTATGAACCAATGACGAATAACTTTTTTTTGAACTCGTGTGATAGGCAACATTCCTTAGCATTGGATGTCTTGATTTTCTCACAGAACGTTTGACAGGACGGTAATGATGCACTATAGGTGCAGCCGTAAGGGATGCAAGGGTTAACTTACCAGCTTCCGATTCCGTAACAATATGTTGTGCCTTAACAAAAGAAGGCGTTGAACATCCTAATATTGTAACCCCTAAAACCCAATAAAAAGTTTTTTTTACATTTTTTATCATTATCCCAGACCCTTAAACCAAATACCAACCTAGATATCAAGAAACACATTAAAGGATAATTTAGCAAGAATAAAAAGAAATAAAATAGAATTTTTATTCTTGCGTTGTAAAAATTCTACTATTTACTTGCTGATAATATTTTCATCCTGAAAAAGGGTTTTCAATTCGCCAGTGGCATACATCTCGCGAACAATATCACAACCACCGACAAGCTTTCCCTTGACATAAAGCTGAGGAAAAGTTGGCCAACTGGAAAACTCCTTTAATCCCTGCCTTAATTCATCATTTTCAAGAATATTTACATCCTTGAATGAAACGCCCATATCAGAAAGAATATGAACCACTTTTGCAGAAAAACCGCAACTAGGAAAGTCTGCTGTACCCTTCATGAAAAGAACAACAGGATTGTTATCAATTTCTTTTTGGATTTGTTGAAATAACGGATTACTCATTTATTGTATAATTCCTTGATTAGATTATTTTAATACAGACGTTTGTAAAGCCAAGGCATGTAAATCTTTATCCATATAATTTTCCAATGCCTTATAGACAAGCTGATGTTGCTGAACTTTGCTCAATCCATCAAATTCTTTAGCGCTGATCTTGCAATAGAAATGTCTTCCATCATTTTTCAATGCACCAACATCAATAATAGCATCAGGAAATACTTCGACTAAGCGATCTTTAATTTCTGAAATATTCATCTTTAAACTTTCATTAAATTTTCAAAGAAGGACTTGGACGCAGCTTTCATTCTTGCAATTGTAATCATGGCACCTGATGGCATGACAAGGCTATCCCCACCAGTATACCCTATTAATCTTGCAGCAACACCCTGTTCTTTTGCTTTTGATATCATTAAATCGGCATCGGAAGTCATGACAATATAACGTCCCTGATCTTCACCAAACCAATAGGCTTCTGGTCGCATACCACTTTCAGGAACATCAAGCGTGCAACCGGTATTTCCTGCCATTGCCATTTCAGCAATTGAAATAAGAAGACCACCATCAGATACATCATGACAAGCTGCAACTAGTCCCTGGTTAATAATGGTGCGAACAAAATCACCATTGAGACGTTCGGTATTTAAATCAACAGGTGGTGGGTAACCTGCCTCTTGTCCCATAATTTCCCTGAGCCATAGCGTTTGACCCAAATGACCTTCCGTCTTACCGATTAGAACAAGTTTGTAATTTTTCTGTAAAGCGCTACCCACTGATTTTGAAATATCTTCAATAACACCTAAACCACCAATGGCAGGTGTAGGCAATACCGATACATTTTCATTTTGTGCATTACGTGTTTCATTGTAAAGTGAAACATTTCCACTGACAACAGGAAAATCTAGTGCGTTACAGGCATCTTTCATACCTTCAATAGCAGCAATAATCTGTCCCATTATTTCAGGTTTTTCCGGATTACCAAAATTTAAATTATCGGTTATTGCCAGTGGTTTGGCACCTACTGCGGTAATGTTGCGCCATGCTTCGGCAACAGCCTGCGCTCCACCCTGATATGCATCGGCTTGACAGTAACGGGGTGTACAGTCTGTTGTTAACGCAAGACCTAAATGATGACCATCAACCTTTACCACCGCTGCATCACCTTGTCCTGGACGATAGACTGTCTGACCGCCAATCGTGCTGTCATATTGATCCCATATCCAGGAACGGGACGCCAAATCGGCACAACCCAGCAATTTTATAACGGATTTTTCAATATCGATAGTAATATTTAAAGGCGCGATAGGTTGTGGTGCAGGATAATTGGAGGATGGTCGTTTATAAAGTGGTGCCTCATCAGCCAAGGGTGCAAGGGGAATATCAGCTTCTGTCTGGTTATTATGTTTGATAACAATACAACCCGTATCTGTCAGATGTCCAATAATGGCAAAATCCAACTCCCATTTTTCAAAAATTTGCTTGGCAATCTCCGTTCGATCTGCACGCAAGACCATCAGCATTCTTTCCTGACTTTCGGAAAGCATCATTTCATATGCTGTCATCTGGTCTTCACGTTGCGGAACGTGATCCAAATTCAGCTCAATACCGACACCACCTTTTCCGGCCATTTCCACAGCCGATGAGGTCAGACCAGCAGCGCCCATATCTTGGATGGCAACAATGGCATCCGTTGCCATTAATTCTAGACAGGCCTCAATCAGCAATTTTTCAACAAATGGATCTCCAACCTGGACGGTAGGTCGCCTTGATGCTGAATCCTCATCAAATTCCGCAGAAGCCATTGTTGCCCCATGAATGCCATCACGACCCGTTTTGGAACCAACATAAATTACAGGGTTACCTACCCCAGCTGCAGCTGATAAAAATATACGGTCTTTTCTTGCAATTCCAACCGTCATTGCATTGACAAGCGGATTGCCGTTATAACTTTCATGAAAATTGACTTCACCACCGACCGTAGGAACTCCTACACAATTTCCATATCCCCCGATACCCCGAACCACTCCATCCACAATATGACGAGTCTGGGGATTGTCGGGACTACCAAATCTTAGAGCGTTCAGGTTGGCAACCGGTCGTGCACCCATGGTAAAAACATCACGCAAGATACCGCCAACACCTGTTGCCGCACCTTGATAAGGTTCAATAAAAGAGGGATGGTTATGGCTTTCCATTTTAAAAACGGCCGCCAAACCCTCGCCAATATCGACAACACCAGCATTCTCACCTGGACCGTGAATAACCCATGGAGCTTTTGTCGGAAGATTTTTCAACCATGCACGGGAAGATTTATAAGAGCAATGTTCTGACCACATGACCGAAAAAATACCCAATTCGGTCAGGCTGGGTACACGCCCCATGATAGACAAGACTTTATGATATTCATCAGCAGATAAACCGAACTGTTTTGCCAAAGCTTCATTTACAACCAATTTTTGTATCTTACTCATCAAGCCAAGGTCTCCATAATACCCCGGAATAAAGGTTTTCCATCTTCACTTCCCATTAAGGGATTCACCATATCTTCAGGGTGAGGCATCATTCCACAGATTCTTCCATTCAAACTTACAATACCAGCTATGGCATAAATGCTGCCATTTGGGTTTAACTGTCTATCTTCCGGATTTACAATTCCATTTGCTGAGCTATATCTGAAGACAATCTGTCCCTCTCCTTCAAGCTGTCTTAAGGTTTCTGAATCACAGAAATAATTTCCATCTCCATGCGCAGTTGCTGTCTTGAAAACATCACCTTTATTCCACCCGCATGTAAAAGCGGTATCATTTCGTTCAATCTTTAAATGACAATCACGAGATAAAAATCTCAGGCTTGCATTCGGTAGCAAAGCACCGGGAAGTAATTTGGCCTCTGTCAAAATCTGAAAACCATTACAAATTCCAAGAATATATCCCCCTTTATTCGCAAAATCACAGATTTCTCTCATTATTGGTGAATGCGCCGCCATTGCTCCACAACGCAAATAATCCCCATAACTAAATCCACCAGGCAAAACGATCATATCCAAAGAAGGTAAAGTTGTTTCACGATGCCAAATGATAACGGGAGTTACACCCGTTACCTGTTCAAAGGCAATCACAACATCTCGCTCACGATTGGTACCTGGAAAAACAACGATACCTATTTTCATTATTTTACCCCAACAGATGCGTTTTTACATGGATAAGATTCATGCAAAGCACTAAAGACAGTCGCTCCTGCTGGCTGGTTCAATTGATCTGGATGTGCCTTCATATAATCAATAACTTTTTGACGCATTTCATTGCCAGATACGGAGGGATCAATGCAAAAACCGGCCGGTGCCTTGGGATCGCCTTCATTTTTGGCATAGACTTTTGAAAATGCGACAGAATCAGCAATACCGCTAATATAAATATTACATGCCCTAACCGTCTGCGATCTTTGACATAATTGCAGAAAATCGGCAGCTTTAACTTTACTCACTCTTTGCGCCTGCACTGTTGTATTTGCGCAAGCCATTAACAAAGCGATACCGGATACAGTAAATAATATTTTCTTACCTATACTCATGATAAAACCTCGACTTCAAAATCTTCGATAACATTATTGGCCAATAAATTTTGAGCCATTTCTGTTGCCTTTTTTTTGGCTTCACTTACTGACATTTCAGATAATTCAAGATCAACTACACGTCCAACGCGTACATCTTTTACTTCATTAAAAGACAGATTATGCAATGCATGGTTAATCGCCTTACCTTGTGGATCGAGAACACCCTGTTTCAACTGAATAATCAAACGTAATTTCATTCCATATGCTCCGGATTGCTACTTTCTATAACCTCAAATTTTTTTTCAGGAATAATTTTCAATCGCCTGGCGATTTCCTGATAGGCTTCTTCCACTTTACCAAGATCACGACGGAAGCGATCCTTGTCAAGTTTTTCACCACTTGCCATATCCCAAAAACGACAATTATCAGGTGAGATTTCATCTGCCAAAACGATATGAAATTCATCATCTTTCCATAAACGTCCATATTCAAGCTTGAAATCGATCAGCCTGATTCCGATACCCGCGAACAATCCTCTGAGAAAATCATTGATACGTAAAGTATAACTTACGATTTCATCCATTTCCTGCAAGGTCGCCCAATTGAATGTTGTAATATGATCTTCCAGAACCAGTGGATCATTCAGTTCATCATTTTTCAAATAATATTCGACAATGGGACGGGGAAGTTTTTTCCCCTCATCCAATCCCAGACGTTTGACAATACTACCCGCCGCAACATTTCTGACCACAATTTCCAAGGGAATGATCTCAACAGATTTTACCAGTTGTTCCCGCATATTCAAACGACGGATAAAATGGGTGGGTATATTAATTTCAGAAAGCTGCAACATCAAATATTCGCTTATGCGATTATTCAATACACCCTTCCCCGTGATTGTACCCTTTTTTGCACCGTTACCAGCCGTTGCATCATCTTTAAAATATTGAACAATTGTTCCAGGTTCAGGTCCTTCGTAAAGAATTTTTGCCTTACCTTCATAAATTTTTCGCCGACGGGTCATCATGTCCCTTAATTTTACAATGTGATTAAAATAAATTGAAATAATAAGTACTTGAAATGCAAGCAAATATTATATGAACTTAAATCCATAATATTGCGAGAATTACTGGATTTACAAGCTCTTTTATTCAAGAATGTTTATTCTGGTACAGGTCCGGTTTCACCAAAAACATTCGCATAAATATAATCAAGATTTTTTGTATGCATACTGCCATCCATGGCTTTATCCAGAACCTCAGGACTAATTTTCCCCATAATTTCTGGATCATTTTCCAGATTTTCCCTGAATGTTTTTCCATCTGCTGTATTCAATTTTGTCCAGGTAGCCATGGCACACCGTTGAACGATACGATAGGCCGCCTCTCGTGATAAACCTGCCTTGGCCAATACCAGCAATACCTCACCAGAATGAACAACACCTCCAAGACTTTCAAGATTTGCCTTCATTTGGTCAGGATAAACGACCAGTTTTTCCATTACCCCTGCCAATCTATTCAAGGCAAAATCAAGAGTTACGGTTCCATCAGGACAAATCATTCTTTCCACTGAAGAATGACTGATATCTCTTTCATGCCACAATGCTACATTTTCAAGTGCTGGAATAACATGTGATCTTACAATTCTTGCCAACCCTGTTAAATTTTCTGATAAAACGGGATTGCGTTTATGAGGCATTGCGGAAGACCCTTTTTGATCAGGATGGAAATATTCTTCCGCCTCACGCACTTCAGAGCGTTGCAAATGTCTTATCTCGATTGCTAGACGTTCAATAGAACTTGCAATAATAGCCAAGGTTGAAAAAAAGGCAGCATGCCGATCTCGAGGAATAACCTGTGTTGACACGAGTTCCTTTTGCAGTCCCAAATGTTCGGCGACATAAGCCTCGATCCGTGGATCAATATGCGCATAGGTACCGACTGCACCAGATATGGCGCAAATGGCAATTTCCTTACGGGCAACGGTCAAACGTTCCTTGTTCCGTTTAAATTCCGCATAATATCCAGCCAATTTCAAACCAAATGTTAGTGGTTCGGCATGTATCCCATGGCTTCGACCAATGGTCATGGTATATTTATGGTCATAAGCCTGCTTCTTTAAAGCTTCAAGAACTCGGTCAAGATCTTTTATCAAAAGGTCAGCAGCTTGTGTCAACTGAACAGAGAGACATGTATCCAACACATCCGAAGATGTCATTCCCAAATGAACAAAACGACTATTCTCCCCTATTTTTCCTGCCAACCATGTTAAAAAAGCGATAACATCATGACGAACCTTGGCCTCGATTGCATCAATAGCCTGGACATCCTCTTTATTGAATGTGGCCATTGCGTGATCCCCATTCTGTCGAATTTTTTTTGCTGAATCAGCCGGGATATACCCATAATTAGACATTGCTTCACAAGCCAAAGCTTCAATTTCAAACCAAATACGATAACGATTCTCAGCATCCCATATAGAAGTCATTTCAGGACGGCTATAACGTGGAATCATTCTCTGGTTTCCTTTCTTCTTTCCGATAGCTTAAAAAAAGTTTATATCATAGATTTTATATAATTCGTCCAGCCTTATTTTGAATAAAATAAAGTTAAATCATCATGAAAGTAATTAATTCCCGATGCTTGATTATATCCTTTCCATTTTTATCGGTCTTATTCGGATAATCCTGCTTGATATAACGCTTGCAGCAGATAATGCCATCGCAATCGGTCTGGCGGTGAATGGATTGCCCGAAAGCCAGAAAAAGAAAGCAATATTCTGGGGGTTGGGAGCGGCCGCAATTATCCGGATAATGTTTGCTCTTGTTGTACAGTATCTCCTAAAGATCCCCGGACTGAATTTGATCGGTGGTTTCCTTCTTTTATGGGTCTGCTGGGAGATAGTTGATGGAATAAGAAATTCCAATCATGATAAACACAATATCACCCCACCGATTCATAATACTTTAAAAAAATCCATAAGAAGTATCATTATTGCAGATATTTCAATGAGTCTCGATAATGTTTTGGGTGTTGCAGGTGCTGCAGGAAACAATTTATGGTTAATGGCGGGAGGAATTTTCCTGTCAGTTACTTTGATGGGAATGGCTGCTTCCTATATCGCAAAATTATTGAACCGTTATAAATGGCTTGCATGGATCGGTGCATTGGTTATTTTAAGTGTTGCTATCGAACTTATCTATAAAGGTGGTGTGCAGCTATACAATCTATTGGGTTAAACTTTAGACTTATAAGGATAATTTTAATGAGTTTTTTGATTAATAACAACAATAAAATACCTTTCATTTCAATTTTAACTTTTATATCCTTATCATCTATTGGCTGCAGCCAGAGTCATTCAGTGCAAACAAGATCCAGTCATGTCTCTCCTTCACAAAAACTGGCCGTTTCTTTATCTCACGAAACCGGCAAAAATCTCAAAATAAACGATAAGATCAATCTATACTTACAATTACTTCAGACAAATGAATTTTCAGCAACAACCTATGCTGATTTCATAACCAACAATCCGACATGGCCCAATCAAAATGTTCTCTTAGATCGTATGCAAAAGCAACTTTTGAATGAGACAGATAAAAATGCCGTTTCAAACATTTGTAAAACCCAATCCATAAAAAAGGCATCTGCTCTTAAATTTTGTGCACAACAAACTGAGGTTAAACCTGAATTAATTCAAAAAGCTCGATCAGCATGGATATTCTCCATCAATTTACCTGCTGATGAACAAGATATTTTATCTGCTTATAAACAATATTTCACCAAACAAGACAATTGGAACCGATTTGATAGGCTGGAAAACGCGGGTTTAACACTTGCAGCGTCCCGTCAGGTTATGTATCTTACCTCCGAACAAAGCAATTTGGCTTTGGCACGTCTTGCATTTAGAAAAAAACAACTAGATGCGGAAAATTACCTAAGTAAACTTTCAAAATCCGATTTAAATGATACAAGTTTAATATACAATCGCCTAAGATGGTTACGGTTACAGAACCGCAAAGAAGAAGCATTGAAATATTGGCGGTTTACAGGATTAAATGAAGAATTGAAATCAAACCAACAACGTTTTTGGTTAGAGCGAAACAATCTTATTCGTGAATTTTTGAAAAATAATAATATTAAACAGGCGGCTTCATTAATTACGGATGCCAGTTGCAATCCATCCTCATGTCAACAAGATGAAATATTCTTGGGGGGGTGGATACAATTAAGAAAACTGAATAATGCTTTAAAATCAATAGATTATTTTAAAAAATTAATTCAATCCAATAACATATCAATTAAGTCTCGTGGATATTATTGGCTTGGACGTGCCTATCAAGCAAATAATAATAATAATGAGGCAAATCAGGCATGGAGGGCGGCCTCTAAATATCCTGTTACATTCTATGGACAACTTTCCATTGCTCAACTACACCATTTGAATGTTCAGAATTTACTATTAAATCCAAATTCACTACAAAAAATTCTTCAAACATATCTTACCAATATCAAGGAAGCTTCCTCTTCCAATTCTCAATATATTTTTTTTAAAAACAATGAGTTAATACAAGCGGCTCAAATTTTGATTGAACAGGGTGATTATAATCATGCCCGTCCTTTTTTAGCAGCCTATAACAAATTACATTTTGATATTGCAAATCAGATCATTAATGCAAATTATGCCAATCAGATACATTTACCGGACAATGCTGTAACCATATCTCGTCAAGCAGCAGCAAAAGGTTATATATTTTTGAAAAATGGCTGGCCAAGACCTTATGAATCACTTGCAAACGAAGGATTGCCATCGGGTTTATCCTTGGCAATTATGCGCCAAGAAAGTAGCTTTAATCCAGTTATTGTTAGTCGTGCCCATGCATATGGTCTTATGCAGCTTCTTCCCTCAACCGCTCGTGAATTGTGTCATCAGAAAAAAATACCCCTCAATATGGGTAACCCTGGCAATCTTATTGTTGCTGACAACAATATTCGTTTGGGTACCGCCTATCTAGCAAAACTGATGGAAAGATTTGATAATAATCTCATTTTCACAATCGCGAGTTATAACGCTGGACCCAACCGTGTGAAAAACTGGTTAAATTCATCAGAAAATAATTCAGTACAAACTTATACTGATATGATAGATTGGATTGAAATGATTCCATATACCGAAACAAGAAATTATGTTCAGCATGTAATGGAAAATCTAATGATTTACCAAACCAATATAAATAAATAAAGCCTCTTAGTTTATCAATGAAGGGAATTTGTTTATGAATATGACATTATTGAAAAATAAATGTGATAAGCTTTGTCAGGATATCGCTTTGCTATCACAAAAATTTCCTTTAAAAATTGTCACAGCTGAAAGTTGTACAGCTGGCCTGATTTGTTCAAGTCTCACCAATTTAGCAGGTTCTTCGCACTATATTGAGGGTGGACTGATCACCTACTCCAATGAAATGAAAAAAAATATTCTGGACGTTTCAGAAAACAGCCTAAACCAATTTGGTGCAGTCAGTGAACAAGTTGCCAAAGAAATGGTTCATGGAGCATTAAAAAAAACACCCAATGCCAATTGTGCTGTTTCAGTAACGGGTATTGCAGGTCCAGATGGTGGTTCTTTTAATAAACCTGTAGGATTAGTCTGGATAGCGTTTAAACAATTAGATCATCAGTCTGTTGTGCAAAAAAACAATTTTTACGGTAATCGAGATGAAATTCGATTACAGGCCACCATAAACGCTTTGGTATTAATTAAAAAACATTTTACTTGGGTATAGATTTTTTATTTCTTATATCAGCAGATCATTTTAAAAAGATCTGCTGACAAACCAATTTTATATAAAATTAATTTGCAGGAGGCATATTATTTGGATTGACTGCACCCTGCGCATTCGCGGGTCCAACAGGTGCCCCCATTGTAGGAGGTGCCGAAGCGTTAATTGGTCCATTTACAGAGGGAGAGGACTGCATAGGAGGTTGTCCCACAACAGGTGTTGAGGGTTGTTGACCCGCTGGACTTTGTGGAGCAAGTACACCAGTGTTGGGATCACGATTTACTGATTGTGCAGTCTGCAAACTACGGGCATTCAAATCACGCGTGGCTTGATTTTGGCTGTCTTTATCTTGATTATAGGCAGAATGATGATGTCTCGATTTATGAGACTTACCATGTCTTACTTTATGATTGGCAACATGAGAAGCACGATGACCATGCGTTGCCGCCATTGTTGTAGCAGGTAAAGCAAAGGCAAAAGCAGCAGCCATTAGAGATAATTTAAATGTAGAATTCATGATTCTATCCTTTAATATATATAATCAACATTTTAATTTTTATTTTTAATTAATAAAAATCAGTTCATGTTTATTTGTGTTATTAGTCACAGTTTCATTATACTTTATTATCATTTAAATAGCTACAATCAGTAAAGTAAATAATCCCTCATTATGGGCTTAAACTGGCATCCATAATAAAAAATTATTATGCTGTTGCATAGATATCATCGGCACGCTTGATAAAAGCGGAAACCATTTTTTGGACCGCTTCATGAAAGATCAACCCCATAGCTTTTTGCATTAACTTTGACTTGAACTCGAAATCGACAAAAAAATCAATTGTGCACCCTCTTTCATCGGGTAGGAAAACCCAATGATTACTTAAATATTTCAAGGGCCCCCGATCATAGGTCACTTCAATCTTATCAGGACGATATAACTCAACACGACTACCAAATACCTCGGTAAAAGGTCCAAAACCGACTTTTAAATCAGCGAGTAAAAGTTCACTATCCTTATATCGAATATACGCTCCGTTACACCAAGGCAAAAATTCTGGGTATAAATCAACCGCGGCAACCAGATCAAACATTTGTTCGGGTGTATGGTTAATTAAACATTGTTCGGTATGCGTAGGCATCAATCATCACTCCAGAATATTTTATTATATACACAACAGCTTAATGCAATGCATACCGTTTACGTTTCAACACCGTAAAATCTGCATCGGCATGATAAGATGAACGTGTTAAAGGAGAAGCGCTTACCATTAAGAAACCTTTTGATTTAGCCAATTTTTCCAATTCTTTAAATTCATCAGGATGAACATATTCCATAACAGGTGCATGTTTGGAAGACGGTTGTAAATATTGACCCAACGTTAAAAAATCTACCTCAGCACATCTTAAATCATCCATAACCTGAATGATTTCTTCCTTTGTTTCTCCCAGACCAAGCATTAACCCCGATTTTGTGAATATGGACGGATTCAGTATTTTTGCCTCATGCAAAATTCTCATTGATTGAAAATAACGGGCGCCTGGACGAATGGATGGATATAAACGTGGAACTGTTTCCATATTATGGTTGAAAACATCGGGTTTGGCTGCGCTGATAACAGCCAACGCCCCATCTTTTCTAAGAAAATCAGGTGTCAGCACCTCAATTGTAACAGTTGAAGAAATATTTCTTATAGCCTTGACAACATTTGCAAAATGGGAGGCCCCACCATCTTTTAAATCATCACGATCAACAGATGTAATTACAACATGACGCAATTTTAATTTTTGAACCATATCAGCAATTTTTGATGGTTCATCATGATCAATTGGGTCAGGTTTTCCCGTTGCAACATTACAGAACTTACATGCTCTTGTGCAAATGCTTCCCAAAATCATTACTGTTGCGTGACCCTCTGACCAGCATTCACCAATATTTGGACAAGCAGCCTCTGCACAAACGGTATTTAGTTGATAATTCTGAAGCAAAGTATCCGTTTCATTAAAACTGGAACTATGTTTAATCCTTGTTTTAATCCACGCCGGTTTAGGAAGTTTCGCAATATTCTCACCAGATAAAACTGTCTGATGACGAACTACAATACGTTTTACAGTCATTTTAGATCATATTCCCGATTGTAAAAAAACAGATACGCAAAACAACATAAAACAATTTTATTTAATTCCTAATAGATTTCTGGCCGCTGCCCCTGCATTTTTTTGTGATAATAGGCTTTCACCCACCAATACTGCACCAGCTCCAACTTTCTGGACAGCCTGAATATCCTCAAACGTTTTTAATCCACTTTCTGAAACAATAATACGGTCAGGAGGAACCAATGGAGCAAGATGTTGAGTTATCGATATATCCGTTTTCAGGGTTTTCAAATTTCTATTATTGATGCCAATAAGAGAAACATCCAATGCCAGCGCCCTGTTCAATTCTTCCCTGTCATGTACTTCTACAAGCACATCCAGCTCCAAACATGTAGCCAATTCCAGTAAGGCGGCCGCTTCCTTATCTTTTAGTGCGGCCATGATCAATAAGATACAATCTGCTTCAATCACGCGACTTTCGTAAACTTGATAAGGTTCAAGAATAAAATCTTTACGTAGAACAGGAAGGGAACAAGCATCTCTTGCAATTTTGAGATCCTCATTATTTCCATGAAAATATGCATTTTCTGTTAAAACGGATAAACAACAAGCTCCTGCATTTTCATATTGAACCGCGATCATCGCCGGATCATAGTCAGGACGAATAATTCCTGCAGATGGAGACGCTTTTTTACATTCAGCAATTAATCCAATCTGTTTTTTTGCCACCTGGTCTTTTATTATTTTAGCAAAACCGCGAGTTGGCGTATTTTTATTTTTTGCTTCTCGAATAATATCCTTGAAGGATTTTATTTCCGCCCTTTTTGCAACTTCGGCCCTTGTTCTTGCACAAATTCGCTCCAATACATCAGAAGGATGATTTTCAGATTGCAAAATGGCATTCAAAACGGAATTGGATTTTTCTTCGTCATTCATGATATTGTCTAATTAAAAATGGTTTTCATTTTGTATGGCCCGAAGAACTGATAAAGCCTTACCGCTATCGATCGCTTCAGACGCTTGGTTTATAAGTCTCTTCAAGATACAAGGATCAATTTCACCATGTGAATTTATCAAAGAATAACCTTTTACAATATGTAGCGCAATAGCGGTATTTATCAAGACTGTATCACGATAGGCACCTTTTTCACCATAAAGAAGATCCAGCAATGCCTTCGCATTTTCGGAAGGTGTTCCACCCTGTATCTCTGTAAGTGGGGTATGTCTCAGACCGGCCGCTTCCATAGTGGATAATGTTAAATCAACCGGTACAATCCTGTTATTTTCCAGGGCCAGTATCGTTGATGGTCCTGCCAACGTAATTTCATCAACACCGTGTTCGGATTTATTGGGATCAATAAACCCATGAACAGCCCATACCCGTTTTGAACCCAGTTTTTGCAAGACCTTGATTAGAGGATACAACCATTTTTCATGATATACCCCAATCATTTGATATGAAACATTTGCCGGATTGGATAAAGGACCCAGTAAATTAAATATAGTCCGAATTCCAAGTTCTTTACGTACAATATTAATTTCTTTAAGAGCCGGATGATGAATAAAGGCCGATAAAAAAGCCAATTTATTATCACGCAAATTATTTTCAATAACTTCAAAATCATCCTCTGGCATAATACCCAGAGCAGATAGTACATCAACACCACCACTTTTGGATGACTGTGCCCGATTTCCATGTTTGGCAACCGGTATTCCAAGAGCGGCCAGAACAAAACTGACAGCAGTAGAAATATTCAAAGTGCTACGTCCATCTCCGCCTGTTCCACATACATCAATTGTTTCATCATCAATCAGTTTTATGGACAGCATGCGTTGACGCATTGATTGAACAGCCCCTAAAAGCTCTTCAACCGTTTCACCCCGCATTCGTAATATTATTAAAAAAGCCGCTATTTGAGCGTTTGGGACATTACCAGAAAATATATGCTCGAAAATTTCATAGGACTTTTCCGTAGAAAACTTTTGTCCTTGTAAGGCTTGTTGTAAAATATGTGTAAAAGACAAAGTTAAATCCTGTTTTTCAATGACTTTTTTTCATTCCATTCATTTGATAAAAAAAGGAAGTTTTTCAATAAATCATGACCTTGTTCAGAAGCAATGCTTTCTGGATGAAATTGCACACCATATAAAGGAAATCTTTTATGTTGCAAAGCCATTAAAATATTATCGTCGGTGAATGCCGTTAAATTAAAATCATCAGGGAGACTTTCCGTTTCAATAATTAAAGAATGATAACGAGTTACCTTTAGGGGATTGTGCAAATTCTTAAATATTCCTTTTCCATCATGTTTGATTTTAGAAATTTTTCCATGCATGGGATTTGTCTTGATAATTTTGGCTCCAAATGCCTGCCCAATAGCCTGATGTCCAAGACAAACACCCAAAATGGGGATTTTTGATGCAGCACTTTTAATCAATTCACAACATATCCCTGCATCAGAAGGTGTACAAGGGCCAGGTGAGATAACAATTGCCTCGGGTTTTAATGATATGGCTTCACTTACAGAGATTGAATCATTTCTGTAAACCTGACAGTCACATCCCAAATCACCAAGATATTGGACGAGATTATATGTAAAACTGTCATAATTATCGATAAGTAAAATCATGATTTCTTCGAATTCCAAAAATTTGATTAAAGCATATGATTAATTTGCTTTTTTAGAAAAATTCTTGTTGGTAAACGTATAACGCCAAGCCTCTTCAGCGGCACGAAATAATGCTTTTGCCTTATGTTTTGTCTCTTGGTATTCCGCTTCCGGATCGCTGTCAGCAACCACCCCACACCCTGCTTGAACATACATATGCTGATCTTTAATGAGAGCTGTTCGCAATCCTATACAGGTATCCATACTTCCATCCGCTCCAAAATAGCCAATACATCCTGCATAGGTTGTTCTGCGTGTTGGTTCTACCTCATCAAGAATTTCCATCGCTCTTATTTTGGGTGCTCCCGTCAATGTTCCAGCTGGAAAACCGGCAATCAAAGCATCCAGAGCGGTTAGCCCTTTACGCAATTTCCCTTCAACATTTGATGAAATATGCATTACATGGCTAAATCGTTCAATAACAAATTTTTCTGTTACTTTTACACTTCCAATTTCACTGACACGCCCAACATCATTCCGACCCAAATCAATCAGCATAAGATGTTCGGCCAATTCTTTTTTATCAGCCAACAATTCTTTTTCTAACTTGAGGTCTTCTTCATAACTTTTACCTCTTGGACGAGTGCCCGCCAAGGGGCGAACCGTTACTTTTCCACCTCTCAACCTGACAAGAATCTCAGGTGACGAGCCAACCAGGGCAAAATTTTCAAGTTGAAGACAAAACAAGAAAGGTGCCGGATTGATTCGTCTTAACGCACGATATAATGATACTGGTGATAAAGCAAAAGGAACAGAAAAGCGTTGACTGGGGACAACCTGAAAGACATCACCATCATAAATATATTTTTTGATATTTTGAACAATATCCCTAAACTGATCTTTGGTTAATGTTGATTGCGGTTTTGGTAATGTTAATGGATTGATATTCGAAGTTTTTTGTTCTAAAGGAAAAGGCTCAGCCAATGCTTCTTGAATTTTTTGCAAGTTTTTTTTTGCCTGAAATTCTGTTTTGTCTGACGTATCCCTTAGAGGTGCCGCCAAAATCAGTTCGTCCTTAACAGCATCAAAAATTGCAAAAACAGAAGGTCTGATCATGATTCCTTCAGGCAAATGAAGATCATTGACCGGAGGATTGGGCAGATCTTCCATCTGTCTGACCATATCATATCCCAAATATCCAAAGATCCCACCAACCATGGGTGGAATATCCATATCAATTTCTAATTGGCTTTCAGAAATCAATGCACGCAGAGATTCCAGAGGCTTTTTATTTTCCTTAATGTAATTTTCCGCATTGTCTGATGGATTTCGATTAATATAGGCAATTCCATCTATAGATTTCCATATCAAATCGGGAAATAAACCGATAATGGAATAACGTGCTTTGTTTATTCCTCCTTGCACGCTTTCCAGCAAAAAAATATTGGTCAGATTCTTTCCAACCAATTCGGATAATCTTAAAAACGCAGCAACAGGGGTCAGTAAATCAGCTGATTTAATTGAATATATTACTGTTTTTTGTTGATTAATCTGAAAATCTTCATTCAACACGAAATCTTAATCCCTTTTGAGTTAATGGCTCAGCTGATCAATTAACGCATCAAGCGCTTTTTTATTGATTGTGGGTTTACTTGATTGTTCTAATGATATTGCATAACTAGCCTCAATATCGTTTTGTAAAGACTGAGCTAATTTATCTTTCAAAATTTGGTAATTGTCCTGATCATTTTTCGATTGCGGTGTTTCAATCAAATTCAAACTTGCCACCACAAAACCATCATTTGATTCAATCATAGTGACATCACCAAGTTTCATTGAAAAAGCTGCATTCTGCAATACTGGCGATAGATTCTGGGCTGGCTTTTGTCTAGTAAATCCCTGACTTAACTGTAAGGGAAAACCTGACTTTACTTCTTCAAGTTTCTTTTTCTGAACAAAAACAGCTTTATATATGTCTGTAGCGGCAATATTTGCCTGATGATAAATATCTGCATTTTGCCAGGCTTTTATAACCTTGTTTTTTGCTTTATCATAAGATTCCTCATGAGCAGGCAATATATCCTCAATTAAAAATGCATAATATGAATTATTTCCGCCATCCATCACAGAAGGATAGGTATTTTTGGCAGTTGAGAAAATTTTGGTCAACATATTCTGTCTGAATTTTCCACTTGCGGGTATAGGTGCCTGTTCTCCATTAAGGGTCAATCCCTGTTCATTAATTGTTCCTTCCACTGCATCAGCACCTATATCAGATGTAATTTTATCAAGACTACTTCCTTCTGCCAAAATGTTCTGTAATTTGGAAACACGACTTCCCAATTCCTGTTTGGCTTGTTCATTTGCAATTTCAGCTTTCAATTGTGATTTGGCCTGTTCAAAACTAACAATTTTGGAAGGTAGTATCCGGGTTACTTTAACTACCGACCAACCTAAAGTTGTTTTGAATGGTTCTGTCACTGTTTCAGGATTTGCATTGAAAACCTCATTACCCAGTTCGGGCAGAGGAATTGCCGTTTTTTCTAGACCTGTCATTTCCAAAGCCGTTCCTTGATTATTATGCGCATACTCCTGTATTTTTTCCCAGTTGTTTTGATGACGCCAATATACAGATGCTGTCTGCGCCTGACTTTGCTGGTTAAAAGTCAAGACTTGAAAACTTCTGGCTTCAGAATGAACAAATTGCTTTTTCTTGTATTCATAGGCTTGATGTAAACTTTTATCATCAATCTCCAGACTTTTGGCTATTGTATCAGGCGATAGAATGACAATTTTTACCCTTCTATATTCAGGGATTTTAAATTCCCATAAGTGATTGTCATAATAACGCTTCAATATTTCTTCCTTTGGCGTTTCTCCTGAATGAAAATGACTATATGGCACTGAAACAAAGGATAATTTTCGCGTCTGATTCAAAAATTGATAATAGGGCTGCACAAAACTATCAGAAACTTTAACCCCCGATACAATTGGATCAATCATGTTTTGAATGGATATTTGATCCCGAACCATGGAAAGAAAATATTTTTCGGATATATTTGCCGCTTTTAACTGCAAATTGAATTTCTCACGATCAAATTTTCCATCTGTTTGATATTCAGGCATATTCCAGATTGTATCTCTAATCACCGTATCAGGAACATTAAGCCCCAATGAATGAGCGTTATTAATCAAAATATTTTGCAAAATCAGCTGCTGCAACGTTTGATTAATTGTCATATTTTTAACTATGGGTGGAATTTGGAAAATATCCGAATATCCCTCTTTCATAGCCTCTTGGTATATTTGCTTTTGGGAAAGGTTATCCAATTCCATTACAGAAATTTTTCTATCACCAACCTTGGCAACAACATTAGGATCACCATTAAGGCCATTGTTCCAGACATTCATGAATATGTCACTGACGCCCCATCCAACAAATACAATAAATATGAGTGCGACGAGAATTCGCCCAAACCAGGAATCAATAAATAAATGCCTTAACCGAGATAACATGTGATATAACCCAACCGCGTTATTTTAATTGATAATGAATCATTCTATAATTGATAAGACCAAACTGATCCACAAAAACATTTGAAAATATTATTCATAAACAGCTTTAAAAAACATCCTTTCATAACATATCCACATTATATACTATAAGCTTTATATCTTATCTATCCTGATTATCAAACATTACCTTATTCAAAGGAGTATATTAAAATGAGCAGCCCGATTATTATTGGTAATTGGAAAATGAACGGATTAACCCAAGAGGCAAAACATATTGTTTCAACTTTGCTTACCTATGCAACAAATCATCAGAATTTTGCAAAGACAGTCGTGTGCCCACCGTTCACCCAGTTACAACTTGTTAAAGAAATGATCGAAAGCAGCCCTTTTGGACTTGGTGCTCAGGATTGCCATTTTGAAGATAAAGGTGCACATACGGGTGATATTTCCCCTGCCATGTTACAGGATATTGGAGTGAAATACGTTGTTTTGGGTCATTCTGAACGGAGAAAAGATCATCAGGAGAGTAATCAACTGGTTTTAAAAAAAACAATCGCAGCACAAAACAAAGGGCTATTACCTGTTGTATGTATCGGTGAAACCAAACAAGAGCGAGAAACAAACCAACAAGAAAAAATTGTAGAGGCACAGTTAAAAGCTTCCCTACCTCAAAATTTTAATGGGTTAGTCGCTTATGAACCTATTTGGGCCATTGGTACCGGATTAACTGCCAATAATGATCAGATTTCTGAAATGATTCAATTCATTCGCAAAAAACTTGTTGCTCAATATGGAGAAAATGGTAAAAAAATATCTATATTATATGGGGGTTCTGTAAAACCTGGTAATGTTAGGGATATTTATGCCACTCCTGAACTGGGCGGTGTTCTAGTTGGAGGTGTCAGCATTGTTCCTGATGATTTCATAAAATTAATTGACATAGCTCAAGAATTTATTAGGTCTTAATCTTTATTATCCCTATCGATTGTGAAAGTATATATACACCATGATGACTGCTCTATTAATTTTGCATATAATCGTAACCTTTGCACTGATCGGAATTGTTTTAATTCAAAGAAGTGAAGGTGGAGGATTAGGTATTGGAACCAGTCAAGGCATGGGGGCATTTATGACCGGTCGAGGAACAACCAATCTTTTGACTCGCACTACAGCGATTCTTGCAGCCATTTTTATGATCTTATGCATTACAATGGCTGTTATGAACAAAGGGGCTTCGACCAAAACAAATGATATACTTGCACAACCAGTGCCCAATGGAAAAAACATTCCCCAAAAATAGTTTTTCCCTTAATTACTTCAACTCTTATAAAAGCTACTCCGTGTAAAGAAAGCTGCATGACACGATATATATTCATTACTGGTGGTGTTGTATCCTCATTAGGCAAAGGCATTGCCTCTGCCGCTTTGGCAAGTTTATTGCAATCTCGTGGTTATTCTGTCCGACTGAGAAAACTTGATCCCTATTTGAATGTGGATCCGGGAACCATGAGCCCTTACCAACATGGGGAAGTGTTTGTTACGGATGATGGAGCTGAAACCGACCTGGATTTAGGTCATTACGAACGTTTTACAGGAGTCAATGCAACTAAAAATGATAATGCAACGACCGGTCGTATTTATTCTGATGTAATCATGCGCGAAAGACGTGGAGACTATCTTGGCGCAACCGTTCAGGTAATTCCCCATATTACTAATGCAATCAAGTCCGTTATCCTGAACAATTCTGGAGATGTGGATTTCATGTTGGTTGAAATTGGGGGAACAGTCGGTGATATTGAAAGTCTGCCTTTTCTTGAAGCCATACGACAATTAAAAAATGAACTCGGAACAGATCATACATTATTCATTCATCTCACTCTTGTACCATGGATTGCTTCTGCGGGTGAGCTTAAGACAAAACCTACCCAGCATTCTGTCAAAGAATTGCAGAATGTTGGAATACAACCCCAAATTTTATTATGTCGTTGCGATCGCCCTATTCCCAAAAATGAACGACAAAAAATTGCGAATTTTTGTAATGTAAAACCTGAAGCTGTCGTCCCCGCCTTAAACGTTGACACTATTTATGACTGTCCAATTGCCTATCATCAAGAAGGACTTGATACGGAAGTGTTGAAACATTTCAATTTACCATATCAAACTGAACCTGATTTGAGCAAATGGCAGGAAATTGTCGATGCCATTCGTCATCCTCGTTCAGAGGTTAATGTTGCAATCGTGGGTAAATATACTGCCTTGCTCGATAGTTACAAATCCCTCATTGAAGCGTTAATTCACGGTGGAATTGCCAATAAGGTTAAAGTCAACTTTCAATGGATTGAAGCCCAAAAACTTGAAACAATGGATAATCTTTCCGGATTTTTTAAAAATGCAAATGCCATTCTGGTTCCGGGTGGATTTGGTGAACGTGGCAGCGAAGGCAAAATCAAGGCCATACAATATGCAAGGGAGCATAATATCCCTTTCCTTGGTATTTGCTTTGGAATGCAAATGGCGGTTATTGAATGTGCCCGTAATCTGGCAAATCTTACAAATGCTTCCTCTTCTGAATTTGGACCAACGGATGAACCTCTTATTGGTATTTTAACTGAATGGATTGATGCTGATCAGGTCAAACATCGATATTCAGGAAATAATATGGGAGGCACAATGCGTTTGGGATCTTATCAAGCTGTTTTGACCCCAAATTCAAAAGTTGCCGAAATCTATGGAGATGTCAAGATTCAAGAACGGCATCGTCATCGTTATGAAGTTAACATTCATTACAAAGATCAACTTGAAAAAACCGGCCTTAGATTTTCAGGACTTTCTCCGGATGGTGTTTTGCCAGAAATCGTAGAATATACCGACCATCCCTGGTTTATTGCAGTACAGTATCATCCCGAACTCAAATCCAAGCCATTTTCACCTCATCCTCTTTTTTCAAGCTTTATTAAAGCTGCAACAGAACAGGCCATTCCAAAATGATTCTGAATAAATCAGTCAATGTTCAATCCCTGACACTTGCAAATAATTTGCCTTTCATATTAATTGCGGGTCCTTGTCAAATTGAATCTCTAGATCATGCACTTGAAACGGCTGGTATTTTAAAAAATATTTGTCGGGAATTAAATATTGGGCTGGTTTATAAAAGTTCTTTTGATAAAGCTAATCGCACCAGTATTGAAACGAAAAGAGGGCCAGGAATGGATAAGGGTCTATCCATTCTTGAAGAGGTAAAGTCAAAGTTAAAAATTCCTGTTTTGACTGATATTCATCTACCAGAACAATGTGCGGAAGTGGCATCAGTTGTAGATATATTACAAATACCTGCTTTTTTATGCAGACAAACGGATTTGTTGATAGCTGCGGCGAAAACTGGAAAAGTTATCAACGTCAAAAAAGGTCAGTTTCTTGCACCGTGGGACATGAAAAATGTGGCCAAAAAAATATCATCTACAGGCAATGAAAATATTTTGCTATGCGATCGTGGCACATCTTTTGGATATAACACGCTGGTTAGCGATATGCGGGGATTGCCTATAATGGCGCAAACAGGTTATCCAGTTATATTTGACGCTACCCATTCTGTTCAGCAACCCGGTGGAATGGGAGGATCATCAGGTGGTCAGAGAGAATTTGTTCCATATTTATCCAGAGCCGCTGTTGCTGTGGGAGTTGCAGGTCTGTTTATTGAAACGCATGAGAATCCAGATCAGGCCCCGAGCGATGGACCAAACATGTTACATTTAAAAGATGTTACCCCATTAATGAAAACCTTGATTAAAATTGATCAAATTGTTAAATCAGACGGGCAATAAAAACGCTTATCAAACAAACTTCAATCATGATTGTCAATATCCAGCGAATTGAATAATATCCACCTGGCAACTCGCTGGAAAGATAAATTTTTTTCTCATAAGAGAATAATAGCATATAACTTGATATCAAAAGAAAAATTGCGATCAGATCATATTTATAAATTGTCAGTACAATTGTTATTTCACCTATAATGCAGGGTGATATGGCCAGCAACATTCTTTTTTTATTTATTTCCTCACTCTCTGATTGCAAATAGAGAATTGGTTTTTGCATTGCAAGTATCCAGTTTATTCCCCCAGTGAAAGACAAAAGAATTACCGCATAACTGACAAAAGAAATTATCAATTTTTGAATTGAAACAGAAGCAGGATAAAATAGAATGAAAATTGTCATTAAGAACAAGGGTAAAGGCGACAGTATTCCTGTAATAAAAAATATAAAGGGAATACGATTCATAGATTTCTCCATAATGATCAATTATTTTTTTAAAATTAGCTGAATATTGTAAATAGCTGGCAATTTGACCATTTCTTGATTATACTTGGTAATGTTTAACAAAATGTCCAATATTCTTGGCATTTTACTAAGTTATCAATCTAGTTAAATAGATTTGGAAATACAAATTTTTACTCTTATTAAAAATAAAAATGTAAGGATTAAATAATGAGTACAATTGTTGATATTCATGCTCGGGAAATCCTCGATAGTCGCGGAACCCCAACAATTGAAGTCGATGTAGAACTGGAAACAGGCGTTATTGGACGTGCCGCTGTTCCATCCGGCGCTTCTACCGGCGTTCATGAAGCCGTTGAACTTCGTGATAATGATAAAAACCGTTATAATGGCAAGGGTGTTCAAACAGCTGTTAAAAACGTCAATAGCGAAATATTCGAAGCAATCGTTGGTCTTGAATCCTTGGATCAGTTACAAATTGATCAAACCATGATCGAACTCGATGGTACTCCGAATAAAGGACGTCTTGGCGCTAATGCGCTTTTGGGTGTTTCAATGGCTGCTGCCAAGGCGTCAGCAGAGGAATTGGGTCTTCCATTATATCGTTATATAGGTTCTCCATATTCACATATTCTTCCAGTTCCAATGATGAACATCCTGAATGGTGGTAAGCATGCCGACAATCCTATCGACATTCAAGAATTCATGATTGTTCCTCACGGGGCATCTTCAATTGCTGAAGCTGTGCGCATGGGTTCTGAAGTTTTCAATGCATTGAAAAAAGACCTTAAAGCAGCGGGACTAAACACGAATGTTGGTGATGAAGGAGGATTTGCCCCTAACCTCAAATCAGCACATGAAGCATTGTCCTATATCGTAAAAGCTATTGAAAAAGCTGGATACAAAGCTGGTGAGGAGATTTCCCTGGCGCTAGATCTTGCCTCTTCAGAATTTTTCAAGGACGGTAAATATAATATGACAGGTGAAGGGAAAATTTTCAATTCCAGTCAGATGGTTGATTATATTGCCGAACTTTGCAACAGTTTCCCGATTATTTCTGCAGAAGATGGATGTGCTGAAGATGATTGGGAAGGATGGACTGAATTAACACAAAAACTGGGAAATAAAATCCAATTGGTCGGCGATGATTTATTTGTAACCAATCCTGAAAGACTTGCAAAGGGAATTAAAGCCCATGTAGGTAATTCATTGTTGGTTAAAGTCAATCAAATCGGAACATTATCTGAAACTTTCAAGGCGATGGAATTGGCACATCGTCATGGTTATACAACCGTTGTAAGCCACCGTTCTGGTGAAACTGAAGATGCTACTATCGCTGATTTGGCTGTTGCAACCAATGCAGGACAAATTAAAACCGGTTCCCTTTCCCGTTCTGACCGCATGGCAAAATATAATCAATTAATCAGAATTGAGGAAGATTTGGGAAATACAGCCAAATATGCTGGTCGTAACGCCTTTAGAGCTTTAGAAACCTTGTAATTCTTTTTCAATTGATAAACACGGGGAGAAAATCAATGCATATCATACATGCAATCAAAAGATTTGTAAAAGCAACGATTCCTCCCCTTTTCTTCTTGTTACTGACAGCATATTTTGTAAAAAATACCTTTGATGGGGATCATGGCCTAAAAAGTTATCATATTCAACAGGAACAGATGATAAGAGCACAGCAAAGTCAGCAAGATGCAATTTCCGAACAAGCGGCCTGGGAAAGAAGAGTAAAAGGATTAAAAGAAAATGCCCTTGATGCAGACCTTTTAGATGAGCGAACACGGGTTATGTTAAGTTATTCAAACCAGGAAGAAATTATTATTCCTTATAAAACAAATGAACATCTTTATTAATATAAAAGATTATTGATTTATTGAAACAAATCTGAATAAAAAAACCCTGACTAAATCAATAGTCAAAGTTTCTTTTTGATCCATAAATTAATTTAAGATTAATTACTTAATTTTTGCTTCACGGAAAACAACGTGTTTACGAA
>NZ_JAXOQA010000018.1:0-30960 GCF_047307945.1 Commensalibacter sp. A3DC
CCAGCTTACAAGAACTTAATAAAAAAAAACCACTTAATAACAAGGAAACATAACGCAAATGACTGATCATAAAATTGACTTAAAGTGCAAAGTTGGAAAAGAACGCTAACAATCTCAATTAAACCTTAATAATTGATTTTACAATATAAAGAAATCCTTTACCCTTATATTTCTATTATTCAATAATCGAATTTATTCAATTACCCGAAATAAACCGTAAACTAAGACTGCTATTGACATGAAAGTTTCATTAAAAAAATTTGATCCTACACTTGATTCATATAAAAGATTGATAATCCTGTGCAATCACAACCTCATTTAGCATATTGTTAAAAAAGCTAACAAAAGATCAAATTTGTGGTAAATTATTAAGATTAATATTCACGTTATCAAAAAAACGTGATTAAATAGAGTTAAAGACGAAGAAAAGTTTTTATATTAATTTTCACAAGACGATTCGCCTTGGAAAATCTTTTTAACCTTAAAGGGAGATTTAACTATCATGGCTATTAAACTTGCAATTAACGGTTTTGGACGTATTGGTCGCTTGGTACTACGCAGCATCATTGAAACCGAACGCACTGATGCGGAAGTCGTATTGATTAACGACCTTGGCAGCCCAGAGGCCAATGCTCACCTTCTCCGTTATGATACGGTTCACGGTCGTCTTCCTGCAGATGTTAAAGTCGAAAATAATACAATGACCATTACAACACGTAATGGACGTAAAATTGGCCCAATCAAAATTACAGCCGAAGCAGATCCAACAAAACTTCCATTACAAGGTGTTGATGTTGCAATGGAATGCACAGGACGTTTCACAAGCAAGGAGGCCGCAAGTGCATTGCTTCAGGCTGGTGCCCGTAAGGTTCTTGTTTCCGCCCCCGCAAAAAATGTTGATGCAACCATTGTTTACGGTGTTAACCACAAAATTATCAATGGCAACATGACTGTCATTTCCAATGCATCATGTACCACAAACTGTCTTGCTCCTATCGCAAAGGTTCTTCAGGATACAGTCGGAATTGAACGGGGCAGCATGTTGACCATCCACTCTTACACAGGTGATCAACGCACGGTTGACACATTACATAAAGATCTCCATCGTGCCCGTGCCGCTGCACAAAACATCATTCCGACAACAACTGGTGCCGCAAAAGCCGTTGCATTGGTTATTCCCGAATTAAAAGGAAAACTGGATGGAATTGCCATTCGCGTTCCAACCCCTAATGTTTCTTATGTTGCTTTGGACTTTGTTCCAACCAAAACACCCGCTTCTGTTGAAGAGTTAAATGCCTATTTCAAAAAAGCGGCCGAAGGCGAGCTAAAGGGTATTCTTGGCTATAATGATGAACCACTCGTAAGTTCCGATTTCAACCATTGCTTTAACTCCTCAACCTTTGATGCAACACAAACCGGATTTATTGACAATGGTAAATTGATCCGTGTTGCTGGCTGGTATGATAATGAATGGGGTTTCTCAACCCGTATGACTGATACAGCTGTTGCCCTTGGGAATGCAAAATAATGGTTGAACAGAAAACTTTCAAAACCCTTGATGATCTTGATTGCAAAGGTAAGAAAGTTCTCTTGCGCGGGGATCTGAATGTCCCCATGCATGATGGCAGAATTACCGATACAACGCGTCTGGATCGTTTGGTCCCCACCATCAAGGAACTGGTTAAAAAAGGTGCAAAGGTTATTCTGTGCAGCCATTTTGCCCGTCCAAAAGGCAAGGTGGTTCCAGAAATGTCTCTAAAACCAGTCGGTGAAGCTTTATCCAATATCTTAAAACAGCCTGTGGCTTTTGCTGATAATTGTGTTGGCCCTGATGCCCAGAAAGCTGTCACGTCAATGAAAGACGGTGATATTCTCTTACTTGAAAACACCCGCTTTCATGCTGGTGAAGAAAAGAATGATCCAGCGCTTTCTAGAGAGCTTGCTTCTTTGGCAGACGTTTATGTTGATGACGCTTTTTCAGCCTCCCATCGTGCCCATGCATCAACCGAGGGTGTTACCAAATTCCTGCCTTCATTTGCAGGTCGTCTAATGGAGGCTGAATTAAATGCATTGAATGCCGCCCTGGAACATCCTGACCGTCCAGTTGGTGCCATTATCGGCGGGTCAAAGATTTCCACAAAGCTTGATTTGCTTTCCAATATGATCAATAAGGTTGATGTATTGATTATTGGTGGGGCTATGGCCAATACCTTTCTTGCCGCTCAAGGTGTCAAGACTGGTAAATCCCTGCAGGAAGCCGACATGCATGAAACAGCTCGTGACATCATGGAAAAGGCAAAAGAACAAAATTGTAAAATTCTATTACCTGTAGATGTTGTTGTGGCCGCTGAATTAAAAAATAATCCAGCGACACAAACTGTTGATGTCCATGCCGTTCCCGATAACCAAATGATTTTGGATGTTGGGCCAAAAACGGTGAAATTACTTAACAAGTATCTAGCTGAGCTCAAGACCTTGGTATGGAACGGGCCTTTGGGTGCTTTTGAATTCACACCTTTTGATAAGGCAACCAATGAAGTGGCTCAAGAAGCTGCCAAATTAACCAAGGCTGGCAAGCTTAAAAGTATTGCTGGCGGCGGTGATACGGTTTCTGCCTTAAAACATGCTGGCGTTATCAATGAAATGTCTTATGTTTCAACCGCTGGTGGCGCATTTCTTGAATGGCTGGAAGGTAAAGCTCTTCCAGGTATTGTCGCCCTAACAACATTAGCTCAAGAAACAATGCCTTTATAGGTTTTTTAAAAAAACTTTTGAAACAAAAAAGGCTGATTTTTCAGTCTTTTTTGTTTTTCTACTTGAAATATGACAATCATATTCCCGATGAATTTTTTAATATCAATAGCAGTTTTATATTTTTCATAAGTATAAGTATAGGTTTTATAACTATCAACATCTGTTAAACCTCTATGAAAATTATGCCATTTTAACATAACAAAAATATTTTGTTTTCCATGAATTGGAAAAAATGGAAATATAAATAATCCTAAAATAATTTTTGCGATCTTGTTAACTGAAATCTTTTTACTTAAATCTATTGACTAGCCTTGGTTAACCCCAAATAATCTGCCAAACGATTAAATGCATTCAATCTTGCCTGATAACCATTTTGGCCTCCATTAACTTTACGTGTTACGGCCTTGACTGTAGCATCTGCTGAAATTGCAAGATCATGAACATTTGCAATATCAAACCAGTAAACAAATGCTGTCTCCACAGCATATTCATAATGATTTCTATCTGCAACCAAATCAGGATTGTTTAATAAATTATTAATATCATCGGGAAATTCTTGATGATGATAATCCTGCATTCTTCTATACAGATTTTTGCCTGTTATTTGAAGAAACCCCCTGCCTCTATATCTATATCCATCGCCACTTGCCTCATCACCATTCCCCATACGATCAGCATATACATAGTTACCTAATGCTTGTGGATGATGAGCATAATGAGAAGTTTGTGTCCACAATTTATCTCTTCGGACTCTTATTTTTTTGCATAATTTTTTTTTACACATCCGTAATGCTTGGTAACCAAATTTATCGCGCATTGCACTTACACGGTAATTTAAATTTTCCGCTATTGGTTGAAGTCCACTTTCAGCAGATATCTGAGATAGGAAATAAGCAATTTCCCGCTTATCTGTCATATTAAAATGATTGGCATTTCTATTAAGGTAAGGCAATGCAGTAGCGTTAACTCCATTCTTTCCTTTACCTGATGGATTTACAGCATCCAGCATACCAATCGTTATAATTTGAGGATAAACGGCATTTTTTGTTGCCTCACTTGCGAAGCCCTTTTGCTTTTCTCCTTCTTTTTGCCAGGGTTGAATAGATGACAGTTTCCTTTCAGCATGATTTATTGCAAGCGAGGTTGAAGAATCTTGGGTCAGCAAACCCGTAAAATTATTCAAGTATATTGAAGTTTTTTTACCGGGTGTTATAACACCATCAGGATGTGTATAAAATTTACTCTGAAATTCAATGATTGCCTTTTTTGTAAGCGGACCACATATTCCATCAACATCGACATATGATGCCCCATGCCGTTTGAGTAACGACTGTACAATTATAACATCTTGACGGTTATTTACAGCATTACGCCCAACCGAATGACGAATGTTACGCATTTTAATTACTCATTGAATCCATTGACATTCATAATGATTTCTTTGGCACTGCCTTCACAAACTCCAAATTCTGGATGATATTCAAAATAAACATCAACCGAGCAAACATCCTCATATTGATCTTCCGCATTGACAAATGAACTTTCTATGGTTACTTCATCGCTATAAAGAGGAAAAAATGGCGCTTTATATTGCTCAAACTGATCACTTGCCCAGGAATCATTAAATCTGACTATAAACGACTTGGCCATTTGCAGTGCTGGAACATATTCGTTTCCGACGAACATCAGGGTCATTGTAATCTGCGATCTTGACCTGAAAATCTTATGACACCCCCGATAATAGCTTTCATTACTTGAAAGACGGTTTTCATCAACGATATTCATGAGTATATAGGGTGCTTTGGGGGTTGAAACTCGATTACCGCGACCTTGTATAATCGTTAATTCAGTTCCTTTAATAGGGATAGCCTTTTTTATGAATTTTCCTACCAAATTATACATTTCTTTATAACTTAAAGTGTATAATTCTGGAAATTCTCCATCTTTGGGAGCAACAACCATGACTTTGACATGTTTATTATCCTTTTTACTCATAGAATTAAGGCTTTCTTAAATTTTTTGTTTTGGAAATTAATTGGAATATTGATGCTATTGTTTTGGCATCTATTGAAAAAATTCTATTGATAAAAAACAAAAAACGACCTACTATCAAGGTCGCTTCATCAAGCTATACTAATACTAACTTACTAAAATAATCTCAAAATCTGACAGAAAATTCAATAATGTTTGACTGTTTGTATCAATTTTTTTAGATATATTTAAGTGGCTTTTGCAAATATAAACTATAAATTCGCAACTTTGTTTTCAAACATTATGGAGCCATCAACGATATCCCTATAAAACCATTTATTATAGAAATAATCAAAATAATAGCTCAGTTATCAATATTAACTTCTGTAGTGGAAAGTTGAACTGTATCTCCCACCAATCCCTTGGCGAATTCTTCTGCAGAAAAATCGCGAAGATCTTCCGCCTTTTCACCAACTCCTACTGCATGGATTGGCAACTTAAATTTTTCAGCCAAGGCAATGACAATACCTCCTCGTGCTGTACCATCCAATTTGGTAATGATTAATCCACTAACATCAACCATCTCCTTAAAGATACGAACCTGTTCAATTGCATTTTGACCTGTTGTGGCATCCAAAACCAATAAAACAGAATGCGGCGCCGTTTCATCAAATTTACGCATGACACGAATGATTTTGGCAAGCTCCTCCATCAGGGCACTTTTATTATGCAAACGACCTGCCGTATCAATCAACAGCAAATCTGTTTTCTCATTTTTTGCACGTTTCAGGGCTTCAAAAGCTAGACCCGCCGCATCTGCCTGCGGTTTTCCTGATATAACCGATACACCAACCCGATCACCCCACACTTGCAATTGTTCCACTGCTGCCACACGAAAAGTATCCCCGGCAACCATCATCACCTTAAGCCCCTGATCAGTAAAAAACTGTCCCATTTTTCCAATCGTTGTCGTTTTTCCTGTCCCGTTTACGCCAACCATCAAAACAACATGGGGTTTCAAATCAGGATTGGGCTGAAATGGTACGGCAACTGGTTTTAGAATCTTGGAAATTTCTTCTGCAAGGGCCTGTTTTATTTCCTGATCCGTAACTTCCGAACCGAACCGGGTCTTACGAAAGGATTCAATAACATTTTCCGCTACTTCTGGGCCGAAATCAGCAGAAATTAGAATATCCTCCAATTGTTCAAGTGATTCATCATCCAATCGTCGTTTTGTAAAAACAGATGTTAAGTTGTTTCCCAATTTTTGCGTTGAACGGGAAAGCCCCTGTTTAAGACGAGAAAAAAAACCAAGCGCCATTTATATTCTTTCTACTATAATACCATCAGAATTACCCGAAATTACACGGGCTGAAATAATTTCACCGGGAGTTGCCTCCTTACCTGTTAAGGTTGCTGCGGAAAATTGTTCACTGTGACCACGATCAACCGTTTCCATCAAGATGGAAACCGTTTTATTAACAAAACATTCATGATATGAACTGGCTATTTTTGCACCCAAATTTCGCAACCGGGCCGCACGCTCTTTCCTTACGGAAACTGCAACGGCTGGCATCTGGGCCGCAGGTGTGCCCTTTCTTTCACTATAGGGAAAAACATGAAGATAGGGAATGGCAACTGTCTTTAGAAAATCGTATGTCTCCTGAAAATACGATTCATCCTCCGTCGGAAAACCTGCAATAATATCGGCACTTAGTCCGATATCAGGGCGTATTGAACGAAGTTGTTCAACCAATGATCCAACATCTTTGGTTTGATGACGTCTCTTCATCCGTTTTAATATCATGTCGGAACCTGCCTGAAGCGACAAATGAAGATGGGGCATAAAACGAGATTCGCTGGCCATTAAATCCCACAAAACCGGATCCATACCAATTGGATCAATTGATGATAATCTTAACCTTTTTAATTCCGGAACATCTTTTAGAATAGCCTTACACAGATCCCCCAACCTTCCTTTATGTTTCAGATCCCTTCCCCATGAAGCGATATCAACTCCTGTAAGAACAATCTCATTGTATTGCTGTTGGGTCAAAGCTTTTACCTGATCAACCACTCCCTTAACAGAAACAGACCGGGAAGGTCCCCGCCCAAAAGGAATAACGCAAAAAGTACAACGGTGATCGCATCCCTGCTGAATTTGAACAAAAGCCCTAGTCCGACCGGTAAAATCAGTTACAATCCGTCCCACGGTATTTTTCACCGTCATGATATCGGAAACCTGATTTCCTTGAGATAAAGCTGCCTCTGTCCAATTTTCCCCCTTTAACTTGTCTTCATTCCCCAATATTTGCTTCACACCCGGTAATGACGACCATTGTTCAGGATTGATTTGTGCGGCACAACCCGTGACGATAATACGTTTTTCACCATCTTTTCGGTGTAGCCGACGAATTGCCTGTTTTGCCTGCCGTTCTGCCTCAGCTGTCACGGCACAGGTATTGACAATAACGACATTGTCAAGTTGCTCGGCATGCTGGCTCATTACCTCACTTTCATAACGGTTAAGCCTGCATCCAAAGGTAATGATCTGCGGTTTTTCCTTTTGGGTCTTTGACGTCATAAAGGGTAATGATCCAAATTAAATTGCCCGGTAAAAGAAAAATGAACAGGACCTGTCATCAATACATCATTAGAGGCTTCATCCCATTCAACAATCAAATTCCCACCATCCATTCTTACCTCGCAATAACGATCAGCCAAACCTCGCCGAACCGCATTCACAACAGAAGCACATGCACCGGAACCACAAGCCAGTGTTAACCCTGCCCCGCGTTCCCAAACACGAACCCGCATGTTTTGACGATCCAGCATCTGTACAAACCCTATATTTGCCCCTTCCGGAAACAAGGGGTCTTTTTCCAGAACCTGACCGCAAAATACAGGATCGACCGTAGATAAGTCCTCAACGAAAAATGTTACATGGGGATTTCCCATAGAAACCGCTGCCGGTTCCCCGGATAATGGCAAATATAAACTATCAACATCACGTTGTAGTGGAATATCACGCCAATTCATTTTTGGCTGTCCCATATTTACTTTTACTGTAAAAGCATCAATGACCTCGGTTGGCAGTAACCCAGCGCTGGTTTGTAAGGTAAAATTCTTACGTTGAAATTTATCATGCAACCATGCCGTGACACAGCGTGAACCGTTTCCACAGGCACCTGCCTCATCTCCGCCAGGATTGAAAAAACGAACATAAACATCGGCTTTTTTATCTCTTGGAGCAGATAATATAATCAACTGGTCACAGCCAATCCCATAACGACGATCACATAATTCGGCAATACGATTATTATTTAGCTGAATTCTGTTGACAGAATTATCGATAATGACAAAATCATTACCGATACCATGCATTTTACTAAAAGAAATATCCATTATTATTCTAACGTAACTATTGGTACTTAACTTGACTTAATTTATCAATGTAACACAAAAAACGCCAATTTTTTATGCCCATGACCGAATTAAACGATTTCCATCCCCATTCTTTTGATATTGCTGGTACAGAAAATGATCTTGAATATTATACGCACCATAAACCTGTACCTCTTATCGACCAAGGGGGATATAAAACTATTGAAGCCTTATATCATACTCTCATACAAAAAGGCGATACCATCCTCGACCTAATGTGTGGATCAAACAGTCATATTCCCGCGAATGTTCCATACCAAAATTTAATCGGTATTGATATCGATAACAATGCCTTACAACAAAATCATCAATTAACAAAAAAAATTCTTCAGGACATTAACCAAAATTTATCCCTTCCTTTACAAGATAACAGTGTCGATTATATTTGTCTGTGCTCAGTCATTGAATATTTGCGAAATCCTTTCGCTATTCTTGAGGAATGCTATCGGATATTAAAACCCCGAGGCAGAATAATCTTTTCTTTTTCCCCCCGATATTTAGCGACCCGCACTATTGCCTTATGGCAGGCACTTGATAACGGGGAGCGCCAGCGCTTTATCAAAATTCTTCTGAAACGATCAGGATTCAACAATTTCGATCAGGGAGAAGTTCACCCACCCGATAATCAGCCTCTCTGGAAAAGCAGCATATATAGTGTTGTTGCCAGTAAAATTTAATTTATGCTAATCATATTGGAATAAATCTGTAATGCGTCAACCTGCTTGTTATCTTCCCCATGGGGGCGGTCCGTGTTTTTTTATGGATGATCCTTATAATATATGGACCAATATGGGTGATTTTCTACATAAATTCCCTAAAACATTACCTAAAAAACCAGATGCCATCGTTGTCATTGCGGCTCATTGGGAAAGCGATCCGATCAAAATCCACCATCACCAAAATCCATCCTTGTATTATGATTATTATGACTTTCCCGAACATACTTATCAATTACAATATCCAGCATCAGGATATCCGCTTCTTGCCGAACAAATCCATACCCTTTTAACAGAACAGCATATTCAAAGTGAATTTGAAGAAAAAAGAGGATGGGATCATAGTGTTTTTATTCCCTTAAAAGTCATGTTTCCTGATGCCGATATTCCAATTGTGGAAATATCGCTACATAATAACCTTGATCCGGCATACCATTTTAATATCGGTCGGGCCCTTTATCCGCTACGCAATAAAAATATTTTAATTATGGGAAGTGGGATGAGCTATCATAACCTGCCCTTTTTATTTTCTGGTCAAGGCACCAGAGAGGCATATGCTTTTGATAACTGGTTAACCGATGTCATTTCCCTTCCCGCTTGTGATGATCGTGATAGATTATTGATTGAATGGGAAAAAACCGCCGGCGCACATTCGGCTCATCCACGTGCAGAACATCTTCTACCCTTGATGGCGGTTTCTGGCGCAGCAAGACAAGATCATGGAAAATGTATATTTAAAGATATAATTTTACATAAACCAATTTCTGCTTACCAATTTGGTTGATTATTATCAAAACAGAAAATATTCTCTTAATCATGCTTTAGTTTTTAACATATTCTACAGTATTAAATAATACTGACATTAATTTTCTTTTTTTATAAAAATTGTTTCATGATAATACAAAATAAATCCTTAAATATTTATTTTTAAGTTTGAAAAAATTTGTATTTAGAATATTTTATAAATATTGTAGATATGTTTTAACCCAATAAATATTGATAAACCGCTTTATGATATTATATCAACCTTGAATGTATCTGATAATAACCCCCATTTCACTCATTCTGTTTTTACAATTTCCCACAAAACCTTCATTTATTTAACAAAATCCACTTTGTTATATAGTTGATTTTTTGTTTAGATTTATAACCTACGTTTCGGATTCCTATATGCCATTTACTCAAATTCATTCCTCCCTTGCAAAAGCTATAGAAAATAAAGGCTATACAGCCTTGACTGCTGTTCAACAGGCTGTTCTTGAACAACAGAATAATGAACAAGATTTACTTGTATCTGCTCAAACCGGTTCAGGTAAAACCGTGGCTTATGGAATTGCCATGGCAACAACATTACTTGCTAATAAAGATCAGTTTGCCGCTGCAAAATTACCGCTAGCCCTGATTATCGCTCCCACTCGCGAATTAGCGTTACAAGTTCACCAAGAATTATCCTGGCTATATACAAATACCAAGGCCAAGATTGTAACCTGTATTGGCGGAATGAATGTTCGTAAAGAAGCTTATGCACTGGAAAAAGGCTGTCATATCGTTGTGGGAACACCCGGACGACTTTGTGATCACGTACGGCATAATCATCTTGATCTGTCTGGCCTGGACACAATTGTTCTTGATGAGGCAGATGAAATGTTGGACTTGGGTTTTCGTGATGAACTGGAGGAATTATTATCCGCATGTCCATCAAATCATAGAACCCTGCTTTTTTCTGCAACCATTGACAAAGATATTGAAAACCTGGCCCGACGATATCAGAAAAAAGCATTGAGAATTAATACAGTTCCCACCAATCAGCATAGAGACATTGAATATCACGCTTCTTTGATTCACCCAAAGGAGGTTGATAACGCCGTTATTAATTATTTACGTTTTATTGACAGCCCCACAGCAATGGTTTTCTGTGCCACCCGAGAACTCGTTCGTCATATGCAATCAACTTTGATTGAACGGGGCTTTTCATGTGTTGCCCTTTCTGGCGATCTTGGACAGGAAGAACGAAATCATGCCATTAAAAGTCTTCGTTCTGGTCAAATACGAGTCTGTGTTGCCACTGATGTCGCTGCCCGTGGTTTGGATCTACCCACTCTGGATCTTGTCATTCATGCTAGCCTTCCAACCAATTCCGCCACCTTATTGCATCGTTCAGGAAGGACTGGACGTGCCGGAAGAAAAGGTCGGTGCGTGTTAATTGTTCCTTCAAATCAACGCAATCGTGCCGAACGCCTATTGGCTCACGCTAAAGTAACAGCAAGTTGGGAAAACCCGCCTGATATGATGGCCATCCGTGAAAAGGATAACCAGCGTCTTCTTTCCAATCCTGCACTTTTAAACAGCAAGGATATTATGGAAGAAGATCAACCTTTGATTCAGCAGTTGATTGAACAGTTCAATCTTAATGAACTTGCGAATGCTGTCATTTCATTTTATCGTTCAATTATTCCTAATCCCGAGGAAATTACAAACATATCCCTGCAGAAACAGCGCTCCGCCCCTTACAATAAGGAAAATAGAAGACAAAAATCATCAGAAAAATACGCATTTACAAACGGGGTCTGGTATGAAATTCCAGTTGGTCGAAATGAAAAAGCAGATCCTAAATGGCTTATTCCAACCATTTGCAAATCTGGTAATATCCAGAAAAAAGATATTGGAAATATTCGTATTTTTGATAACGCCACAAAATTCGAGATTTCCTCGGAAAAAAAAGATATTTTTAACAAAAATATTGCAAATGACAAATCCGTAAACATTTACCAAACGTCAGCCCCGTCTATTGGGGAAGGTGATAAAAAACCGGATTACAGGCGCAAAAGAAAAAATGGGTCGGATTTAAAAAAAACAAGAACCAGAAAGAAAACCGATTTTAAATACAAAGATAAATCGGGTCCATCATCTTCATCAAGAAAACGCAAAAAATAAATAAAGGGGCTTATGCCCCTTTACCAAATTCGTGTCACAAATTAAAAATTTAATTTGAAAATGGATGTGTCAAATCATGTATATCCTGTTTTGTATTATTTTTTAAATCTTTCCATTCCTGACGTCTTTGTTCCTGACGATATTTCATTTCTCTTCTGGGTTCATTCAGACGATCCTTGAAATCCTGCTTTTGTTGATCCCAGCGTGCTCTCTGATCCCTTTGATAATCCCTATAACGGTCCATACGTTCCTGTGCTTCTCTTTTGGGTCCATTCAGACGATCCTTGAAATCCTGTCTTTGTTGATCCCAGCGTGCTCTCTGATCCCTTTGATAATCCCTATAACGATCCATACGTTCCTGCGCTTCTCTTTTGGGCCCATTCAGACGATCCTTGAAATCCTGTCTTTGTTGATCCCAGCGTGCTCTCTGATCCCTTTGATAATCCCTATAACGATCCATACGTTCCTGGTTTTGCTGCATACGATCGCGAATTGCCTGATTATGCTGTGTAACACGGTTATGAAAATTATCTTCCTTTTGTTGCAAATTCTGTATTACATCCTGAGCATGAACCTGAGAGACCAAATTCCCCATCATAAATACACTTAAAAAACTTGCAGAGATAATTAAACGTTTTGACAACATTTTCTTTCCTTCTTTATGAATCTAATCATCTTAAATCAAAACAAAATTCGGGCTATATTAAGGCATTAATGTAACAATAAATATCATAAACAGCTCCTGAACTGAATGAAACGAAAGGATGAAAAGTTATTAAATACCATCAAACTGATCCATGGCAGATGTTACATGTTTATTGTCATTTCACGAAATTGACAATAAAACCGCTTCCAACCTTTGCCAATCTGCTTGCCTGTATAACAATCCAAAACGCAACCAATTGGGATTATAATCAAATTTGCGTACCCAAATCCCATGAGAGGCCAAATGTTTCCATATATCATTCGCAGACCGATGATAAAATAAGCGAAATAAAAGCGTCCCACCCACAAGATTAAAGGAATGACTTTGCAAAAAAGCATCCAGACGTTTTTGTTGAATTCTCAATTTTTTTTCAGTTTCAATTTTCCACAAACCATCTTGTAAGGCCTCAGCAGCTATATGCAAGGCGGGTCCATTTACAGGCCATAAACCAAGCATATATCGTATTTTTTGAATAATTTCAGGTGAAGCCAGCAAAAATCCAACCCTTAACCCAGCCAAACCAAAAGTCTTTCCAAAAGATCGCAATACCAACAATCCTGGTGAAGGTAATAAATAAGCCATACTCTGCCCTGAAAAATCCATATAAGCTTCATCAAGGATAAGATGATTACCGGATGCACTCCATTTTTTTATCAAAGACTCTAATCTGGCCATATCAATTTTTCGACCATCTGGATTATTTGGATTACAAATAACCCCCACTACATTTTTTTGGGGGCAAAGCGTCTCAAAATCTTCAAAATTAACGACCCGTGTTACTTTTACCCCAGCCTGCCACCAAGATGAAATATACTCTTCATAGGTTGGATATAAAACATAAACCTCTTTTGCATTAAGCACAGTCGGCATTAACGATATCAAGATTTGGGTACCGGGCGCAAGCGCAACACAAGATTTATTCTTGCAACCATAATAGTCTGCAGCAACCTGCCGCAAATTTTCTTCATGAGAATAAGAGGGCAATTTTTCATATAAAGATATATCTAAAGAGGGAAGTGGATAGCTGTAAGGGTTAATTCCTGTTGATAAATCCAGCCATGATCCCGTAACCTCCGGAAAAAGCTTTTTCGCTTGGTCAAGGTTCCCCCCATGTTGAATATTCATATATTTATCTATATCCACTTTATTTAATTTATAGTTAAAACCATCTAAATTATGAAAATATCAATAAATCCACATGGCAGATTATGACAATTTAAATGATAAAGATTTTAAACATATTTTACAGAAAACGTAATATTGAAATCATGATTATTGCGCTCATGATTGACATGATATGGGGCGATCCAGAGAAAATTTATAAAAAAATTCCGCATCCGATATGTTACGTTGGAAAATTAATCCACTTTCTGGAACTTAAGCTCAATAAAAAAAATAAAAATGCAAATATTCAAAAAAGAAATGGTTTCATCACTTTATTTTTTAACTTTCTAGTCCCGGGATTAATAGCCCATCTTTTCCAAAAATTCGTGTTTGCCTTTTTTCGTCCGTATTTAGCAACTTTTTTATCAGGGATTTTTGGCAGTATTTTCATTGCACATCGCTCACTTTACGAACATGTTCACGCAGTTAGGGAAAAAATTGATCAAAATGATCTGGCAGGTGCTCGTATTGCGTTGAGTCACATTGTTGGAAGAAAAACAGATAATCTCAATATGTCGGAAATCTGTTGTGCAACCATTGAAAGTTTGGCTGAAAATTTTTCGGATGGTGTAATCTCTCCTGTTTTTTGGGGATATATTGGGGGATTACCCGGGCTACTTGTTTTTAAATCAATTAATACTGCAGATAGCATGATCGGGCATTTAACAGAACAATATCGGAATTTCGGCTACGCTTCAGCCAAAATGGATGATTACATGAACCTTGTTCCAGCACGACTATCCGCCCTTCTGATTTTACTTACAAATCCTAAAAAATTATTCCATAATCTAAAACCCGTTTGTAAAGATGCGCGAAAACACAATTCACCCAACGCTGGATGGCCAGAAGCAGCCATGGCTTACACTCTTAATATTCAGTTATTATGCCCACGCCACTATAAAGACCATATTGTTGAATCCCCACGAATAGGCCGAGAACGTAGTCAATTATATTCCGAGGATATTTGTAAAGCCTGTAAAATTTATTATTATGCAAGTTTTATAAAATTAGTTGTTTTAATAGCATTATACAAAATAATGACATATTTTAAATAAATAATAAAGGATTTTATATTGCTAAATTATAATTACATATGATATAAATGCTCAGGTTTTTTAGAAAAAATAATTATATTGATATTTTATATTTATTAAATCGATAAAACCCTACTTGCAGAGATTATTATAATCTCTCAAACCACCTAGCTACTTAACTTTATACTTAACCTTCTCAAATATTTGAGGAGGTTCTTTTTATACGATAATAGTTATAACAACGAAATTAAATTGTCAACTAAAATATTATCATTTATGAAATTCGCCCAATTATTCATCACCGAATCAAGCTGTTGTTCATACAATATTCCATCTCCTGACGAACCGAAATATGACAATAAATAATCCCTTACTTCATCACAATGAAAAATTCCGTGAAGATAGGTTCCAATCACTTGCCCATTGTCAGATATGGCTCCCTCAACCCGAGAATCATCCAAATAGGCAAAAGGCTTGTAGGTGCCATGATGTTTTGTCTGCCCTACATGCATTTCATAGCCTTCGCAGTCAATATCTTTTAAAGCCAAATGACCTGTAACCGCCTCTAATTTTTTTTCTGAGGACAGAATCGTATCACTTTTAAAAAAACCCAACCCCTTTATCCGATCATTACTCGATTCTTCAATGCCCAAAGGATCGAGAATCTGTTGTCCCAACATTTGATAGCCGCCACAAATTCCAAAAACATATCCCCCTCTCCTGACATGCGCCTTTATATCGATATCCCAACCAGTTTGATATAGAGCATTCAAATCTGAAATAGTATTTTTCGATCCGGGAATAATTATCACTTTGGTAAAAGCCGGGACAACTGATCCCGGAGAAATAAATTCAAGCAGAATATGCGGCTCATTTTTCAGAGGATCAAAATCATCAAAATTTGCAATATTTGGCAACAATAAAACAGAAATATGCAACTTGCCATATTGATATGATGATTTATCTGCTTTTAAGTCTGCGGCATCCTCAGCAGGCAATTTTCTCAATTCATCAAAAAAAGGCAACAAACCGCAATTTTTCCACCCTGTCTTATGGCTTATCCATTCCATTGTTTCCGTAAATAGGAAGGGATCCCCACGCATTTTGTTTACGATAAACCCTTTAACCAATTTTAAATCATTTGGCGATAAAATTTTATGCGTTCCAATCAAGCTGGCAATAACACCACCGCGATCAATATCCCCAATTAATATAACAGGTGCTTTCACAGCCTGAGCAAACCCCATATTGGCAATATCATTTTTCCGTAAATTTATTTCAGAGGCGGATCCAGCCCCCTCGATTAATATGATATCTGCTTTCCGTTTTAATAAATTAAAGCTTTCAATAACATAATCCAATAATTGCGGCTTGATTTCCTGATATTCCCTTGCCGATGCCTGCCCCCATATTTTGCCCTGAACAACTATCTGTGACCCTTGAACATTATGCGGCTTAAGCAAAACCGGATTCATATGAACAACAGGATCAACCCTACAAGCAAAAGCTTGCAAAGCCTGCGCCCGTCCAATCTCACCCCCGTCTACCGTTACCGCCGCATTGTTCGACATATTCTGTGGTTTAAAAGGTAAGACATTATATCCTTTATTTGTCAGGGCCCTTGCAATTCCAGCAACCAGAACCGATTTTCCCACGCTTGAACCTGTTCCCTGAAACATCAGGATTTTAGCCATTAGTACTCTATCCCTTTTTGTGCCTTGATACCAGCATTGAATGGATGTTTGATTAATTTCATTTCTGTGACCATATCTGCTGCATCAATAAGCTTTTGGGAAGCATTGCGACCTGTTATAACAACATGCTGCATTTTGGGGCGCTGTTGTAAATCCCTTATAATCTGGTCAGGGTCAAGATAATTGTAACGTAGGGCTATATTCAATTCATCCAAGACAACCAGCGATATATTTTCACGGTTCAAATAGTCCAACGCCAACGACCAAGCCGCCTGACAGGATTCAATATCCTTTTGTTTATCTTGGGTGTTCCAGGTAAAACCTTTACCTAAAGTATGCCATTCAAGCAAATCAGGAAAAAATTCAACCATTCTTTGCTCACCCGTTTTCCACTCAGGTGCTTTGATAAATTGAATAACAACACTTTTAAATCCGTAACTCAAATGACGAAACAAAAGACCGAAAGCAGCCGTTGACTTGCCTTTTCCCGTTCCGGTATGCACCATCAACAGCCCTTTTTCTTCTGTCTTGGAGGCAACAATGGTTTTTTGCAATTGTTGCCTTTTTTGCATTTTTCGTTTGTGATGAAGCGCATCATCATTCATATCAATTTTCCTGTTTCAACTAAATTTTAATATTCAGGGGACATCCGGCAACAACCATCGTAAATTTATGAGCAATGGCTGCCATTTTCTGATGTAAAATTCCCGCTTCGTTAATAAATTTTCTCGCTAACGCATTATCTGGAACAATACCCTGTCCAACCTCATTACTGACAATTATAATATTTCCATGAAATGTCGTTAATGCGGAAAGAAATTTATCAGTCTCCTCTTTTATATTTCGGTTATCCATTAATAGATTGGTCAACCATAAGGTTAGGCAATCGACCAGAATTGAATGAACATTATTCGTATTTATAATATCTGCAAGATTGACGGATTCCTCTATGGTTTGCCATCCCTGTCCTCTTCTTTTCTGATGAACGGCAATTTTTTCCTGCATTTCATGATCCATGCAACGCGCCGTTGCAAGATAAATCCACGGTGACGGATAAAACATAACCTGATTTTCGGCAAATCTGCTTTTCCCCGATTTCGCCCCACCCAATACAAAATGAATCATGATTCCATTACTTTTTATAAATATACCTTTCTTCTAAAAAGATATACCATATTCGTAAACATATCACCTGCTTAAAACCCTTGTAAAAAGGAAAAACTATGAAACCTCAAATTCTCCAATTAGTACCTGTCTGCAAAAAATTCCAGGAACAAATCAATACTCACTTCACCAATCATATTAGCCTTAATAAATTGCCTGATTCTCCTGAAATTCTCAAAAAAATCGAAGCTGTAATTACAAATGGTGTTGTTGGTGCTCCATCAGATATGCTTGATCAACTTCCCAATCTAAAACTCGTGACAGTCCATGGGGTGGGATATGACAATGTTGACTTGCAGAAATTAAAAGAACGTCAAATCAAACTAAGTATTGCTACAAATGCACCAACTCAGGACGTAGCCGACATGGCAATCGCATTATTATTGGATGTATCCCGTCAAATAACCCTGCGTGACCAATATATACGCAAAAATGAATGGGAAAAAGGAAACTATCCTTATCAAGGAAGTTCCATTTCCAATAAGAAAATAGGAATCATGGGAATGGGTCATATTGGTCAGGCCATTGCCCAACGTTTACATGCATTTGATAATGAAATTGCCTACACAGCAAGACATCAGCGTCCTGGAGTAAAATGGAAATATATTCCCTCCTTGATCGAATTGGCCAAGATATCAGATATCCTAATAATTGCCGCCAGCGGCGGTCCCTCATCCAGACACGCTGTTAATCGCGAAATCCTTGAGGCACTTGGTGAAAGAGGGTTCGTCGTTAATATCGGACGCGGCAGTATCATTGATGAAAATGCATTGATAGACTGCCTGAAAAACAAAAAAATAGCTGGAGCCGGACTGGATGTTTTTGAACATGAACCTCATGTTCCAGAAACCTTACGTTTGTTAAAAAATGTTATCATGACCCCTCATTCAGCAGGCGCGACTTATGAAACCTCAAAACGTATCGGCGCAAAAATCCTAAATTCCCTGGAATGTTTTTTTAAAGGTGAAAACCTCCCTGATGAAGTGCATTTTTAAAAATCAATTTTTCAAAAATTGAAGAAATACAAAAACATGTAACTCAACTCTATTTAATGTTCACTCTTTCCTGACCCTGTTCTTTAATGGATCAGGAAAGATATCCCTCTTCCCATAATTGTTTTCAAGTTAGCATTTAAGTTTGGCTAGGCATTTTCTACAAATAAATATTTTTCTCAACACCTCCATACCTTTTCACCCAACTTCTCTTGGACACATCCATCCACTCAATCACCAATTCCACCTCTGTTCGATTATTTTCGATTAACCGGGCATTCGGTTCATCCGTTTGTTCAACCCAGGTCTTTGCCTCTTTAGGCGTACGACCGAAATAGCAATGCCGATTGATTAAACGCTGCTGCCGTTCCTGTTGAGGTGCCATAACAAACCATTTCTCGTCAAACAGTTCAGCCAGATTTTGCCAGTCCCCTTGTGTCAAACATAAATAATTACCCTCGGTAATGATCAACTCTGTTTCAGGAAAAACGGGAATGGAACCGGCAATTGCCTCTTCAATGGTTCGATCAAATTCCGGGGCATAAATGACTTCATCATGCTTTTGATTTCTCAGTCTCTGAAGTAAGGCAAGATAGCCTTTCACATCAAATGTATCCGGTGCCCCTTTACGTTCTTTACGACCCAATCTTTCCAATTCTTTATTTGCCAAATGAAAACCGTCCATCGGAACAAGAACCGAACAGTCTGGTAAGGCTTGCTGCAAAAGACGGGCAACCGTTGACTTTCCCGATCCTGGAGCACCTGCGATGGCCAAAATTTTACGCATTCCCTCTGCACAAAGCGCCTTTGCCCTTTCTATGTAAGAAACAGGCAAGATTAAGTCTTCCAATGGTGTCTCACTTTTATACTGCATTTCAACCTATTCTATTAAAACAAGGAATCTCATAATATTCAATAATATATCGTGACGTTGTATTTCAACAAACGTCTCTTGCCTTGGTTTTGTAAAAATCGTAAATTCAATCTCTCACAACAATTTATGTAATTTCCGATTAAAGGTTTTTTATGCAACCATCTCGCATCCCGGCAACCATTATTTCAGGCTTTCTTGGTTCAGGAAAAACAACCCTATTGCGTTCAATCATGAAAAAAAACGCCAATAAGCGAATAGCCATTATAGTTAACGAATTCGGCTCTCTGGGTATTGATGGTGAGATCCTAAAAAAATGTGCTGTTCCAGGATGTGAGGAGGAAAATATTGTTGAACTGGCAAATGGATGTATCTGCTGCACAGTTGCGGATGAATTTCTGCCAACAATGGAGTCATTATTAAACCGTCCGTCTCCACCTCAACACATCATTATAGAGACATCCGGGCTGGCATTACCAAAACCTTTAATCAAGGCGTTTAACTGGCCTGATATCAAAACCAAAATGACTGTTGATGGTGTGGTTACTGTTGTGGATTCCCCCGCTGTTATTGCTGGACGTTTCGCGGATGACCCAGAAAAAATCGCTCAACAACGTCAGGCTGATCCATCACTCGATCATGACAATCCCCTGCAGGAAGTTTTTGAAGATCAGCTTAATTCCGCAGATCTTGTCCTTCTCAATAAGGTGGATCTCATCACCTCAGAACAACTTGGGTATCTAACTGATGAAATTAAAAAACAAATTCCAAAAGCCGTGAAAATTCTGCCTCTTTCACACGGAAAAATCGAGCCAGAAGTGATCCTGGGTATTCACGCCGGGGCTGAAAATGATTTACAGACACGTCCCTCTCATCATGATGGTGTGGATGAAGATCATGAACATGATGACTTTACAAGTTTTGTTGTCAATATTCCTCCAGTCTCGAGTCCAAAAGCCTTGGAAAACAAACTCCTTCAACTCACAAACCTGCACGATATACTACGCATTAAGGGTTATATCCAGGTTATCGATAAACCGATGCGCCTTGAAATACACGGGGTCGGTGAACGCTTTAGTTATCATTTTGACCGTCCATGGTATCAAGATGAAAAACCTCAAGGACGATTAATCATCATTGGACAGAAAAGCATCAATCAAAAGGCCATTCAGGCAGCCTTGGAAACACAAATTTAATAATGCATATCCTGGTTCGAGAAATTACAAGTCTGGATGAACAGGCACCGGCTGAAGATTTGCAACATGAACCAGCCGATATTGTCTTTCTATCCTTTTCCGATAATGACCTGAATGTGATGGCGAGTTGCATAGCGCAGCAACCTGAAAATTCTCCATCAATACAGCTAGTTTCTCTTAACCGTCTTCGTCATCCAATGTCTGTCGACCTCTATCTGGATCAGACAATCAGTAAGTCCAAATTCATAATTTTAAGATTATTAGGAGGAATTGAGGCATGGCGCTATGGTACGGAAGAAATCCACAACTTATGTCAGTCCCGTCACATTCCCCTGGCCATTATTTCTGGCGAAAATTATGAAAATCCCCATTTTGATAATCTTTCCACTATTCCCGCCAACCTGTTAAATCAATTCAAGGAACTGTTCCTGGCTGGTGGAAAAGAAAATTACAGTCACATCCTAAATCTTGCCGCCCATCATCTTGACCATAAAATAGGGCAATCAATTACCCCACACATTTTACCGATGGTTGGGGAATATCCCTTACCTTATCCATTTCATGCCCATCAAAATCTAGCGGTAATATTGTTTTACCGCTCTCATTTGCTGGCCAACAATATCGAACCTATTCTTTCCCTCGCACAATCCTTATTCAGAAAAGGCATAAATATCAAGGCTGTTTATCTGACCTCTCTAAAAGACCCAGAAATTTCCCATTGGGTTGGGCAATATCTCTACCAAAATCACCCAACAATAATTTTAAACGCCACATATTTTTCTATACAGCAAGATTATAATCATTCCCTTTTTAGAACATTTAATGTGCCAGTCCTGCAAATTCTTCAGCCTAGTAACAGTAAACATTTATGGAAAAAAAGTTTTCGTGGCCTATCCCAAACCGATCTTGCCATCCAGGTTGTTTTACCTGAACTTGACGGTAAAATCTCGACAACTGCCATAGGATTTAAAAAAGAGAAAAATAACCAAACACGGTATGAACCTTATCAAAAAGGAATAGATCTCGTTACAAACCGTGTTAACGGATGGGTTAATTTAAGAAAAAAAAACAATCATGACAAGAAAATTGCTATTATTCTTTCAAATTACCCAGGTGTCAGCGGACAAGAAGGACATGCCGTCGGTTTGGACAGCTTTGCCAGTCTTGAACATATTTTACAATGGTTGAAAAAGAATGGATATCAAACAGGATCCGTAATTCCCGACTGTAAAAATTTAATCCAGATTTTATGTCAGTCAGGTACCAGGGCCACTTTATCCCTGACTGATTATAAACAATATTTTTCCACACTTTCGACGACATTCAGAGAAAGGGTTTTGGCATACTGGCCAGAATTTGAAACAGATGAAACGCTGCAAAAAGAAAATTTTACCATACGATATATTCAATTAGGCCATATCATCTGCGCGATCCAGCCTGAAAGAGCTGATTCAAAAAATCATAAAAACACTTATCATGATCCAGATATTCCACCATGCCATGGTTATATCGCTTTCTATTTATGGTTACGCCATCAAGAATCCATTGATGCCATCATTCATCTGGGAACGCATGGTACACTGGAATGGCTACCAAGCAAGGCAACCGCAATTTCCGATCATTGTTCCCCTGCTGTATTGCTGGGTGGCTTACCCGTCATCTATCCCTTTATTGTTAACAATCCAGGTGAGGCAGCCTGCGCAAAAAGACGTCTCGGTGCTGTTACCATCGGACATTTAACGCCTCCTGTCAATAAGACAATCCTTAGCGGCGATGCCGCAGAACTAGAACGGTTAATCGATGATTATGCTGAAGCTGATGGTTTGGACCATCGACGCAGCAAACTTCTTCTCGGGACTATTCTGGATAAAGCAGAATCCTGCGGTTTATTGGCTGAAACAGGCATCAACCGCAAGGAAAGCGGCGATGAGGTCGCCCTGAACCATCTGGATGCCTATTTATGTGATGTCAAGGATTTGCAAATACGGGAAGGGTTACATATTTTTGGTAAACCTCCAATTCAATTCCAGCATCTTCTAGAAACAATAAAACATTATGCCCCCGATAAAATATCAGAGATTGAATCAAATCTTTACCAATGTGCCGAGCAGGAAAAACAATCTCTCCTAAACGCTTTGAATGGAGAATTTATTCAGCCTGGCCCTGCTGGGGCACCCACAAGAGGAAAACTGGATGTTCTCCCAACCGGACGTAATCTGTATACGGTTGATCCACGTGGTATTCCCACTCGTACTGCCTATCTTCTGGCAGAAAAGATGGCAGGACAGCTTTTGCTGAAATTTATACAGGAAAATGGTGATCACCTGCGACATATTGTTATTGATTTATGGGGAAGCACCAATCTTAGAACAGGCGGTGAGGACCTGGCTCTGGCCTATATTCTCATGGGGGTCAAACCCATCTGGGATACAAGTTCAAATCGTGTTACTTCAATTGAAATCATCCCATTGGCAAAATTGAACCGACCGCGCGTCGACGTAACACTCCGCATTTCAGGATTTTTCCGTGATGCGTTTGAAGATCAGATCACATTGTTTGATCAAACGGTTAAAACCCTTGCCCAACGTGCCGAAGATAAAGATTGGAATTACTTGGCATATCTCTTTCAAAATACCCCCCCCGGAAGCCATCATTCCCGGCTTAATCGCATTTATGGTACAGCCCAACGCACATATGGAACGGGCATAGAATATGCCTTGAATACTGGAAATTGGCGTGAACAAGCGGAACTGGGCGAAAAATGGCTGGAAAATTCAGCATATAGTTATGGAAACGGGCAAGATGGCATTTACGATAGACAAGGGCTTTCAGAACGTTTAAAAACAACACAGGCTTTTTTTCACAGTCAAGACCATGCCGAAATTGACCTTCTGGATAGCGCTGACTACGCTGCCCATGAAGGTGGTTTTGCGGCAGCTGCAAAACTCTTTGACAATACACCCAACTTATATCACGGTGACACTTCAAAAGCAGAAAATCCAAAAATCCGTTTATTGGTTGAGGAAGTCAACCGTATAGTGCGTGGACGTGTTGCCAATCCCATGTGGATAAAGGCAATGATGAATCATTCCTATCGTGGAGCCGCGGAAATAGCCCGTTCTGTCGATGCACTTTTCAGTTTTTCAGCAACGCTTTCCCATTGTTTTGATCAACAGTTTGAACTCGTCTTTGCAGCAACGCTTGGAAATGATACTGTTAACCGATTTTTACAAAATTCCAATCCAGCGGCAAAAAAATCCATTCAAAATCGCTTCAATGAATCCCTTAAACGTGGCTTGTGGCATCCAAAATCAAACAGCGTTTTCATGAAACTGGAAGAAAGCGATGAATAATATACGTCGGGGATGGTGTCCATCGCTTTATCATCCTATGGTGACAGGAGATGGATGGTTATGTCGAGTTAAGCCTTCTTTTGCAAAATTAACCAGTCGACAGGCCCGTTTTATTGCAAGATCAGCATCTGATTTGGGAAATGGCTTTATTAATTTATCACAAAAGGCCAATCTGCAACTACGGGGGTTTACCCGGGAACATATCCAACAATTCATGCCTTTAGCCAAAAATGAGAATCTATGCAGTCCCGATGCATTGGAAGAAGGTAAACGCAATATTCTTATTTCACCCTTGGCCGGTATCGACCCTTCTTGCCACCAAGATACCATACGCTATGCCCAGTGTATACAACATGAAATCATTGAAAATGAGACTGTAAAATTTCTGACTGGCAAATTCAGTTTCGTTATTGACGGGGGCGGGTTATTCCCCTTAACCCGTCATCATGCCGATATTAATCTACGTATCCATCATGACCAATGGATTTTGCAATTAGGTCATGCAAAACAGGTAATACCCTGTAACTTGGATAATTGTGCCAAACTGCTTAAACAGATTTTGCAATTTTGCCATAAACACAATTATTTCCGCCTGCTTCATCAAGACTATGCTGATCAATTTATAAAGGAAAATTCATGTTCCAAACAATTCTATACCTATCCAACTTCAATTGAAAAACTTTCAATTGGTCAATTTTCACATGGTTATCATCTCGGCATTCCCTTTGGATTGCTCCATAGTCAAGATTTAAGTCTACTGGCAGACATCTCTGATCAATATGGAAATTCCACCCTGCAGCTCACCCCCGATCGGACAATTATACTGCCCTATTGTTCAAACGCAGCTCATACCCATTTGAAATCATTTATTACCGATAAACAGGATCCTCGTTTAAATATCATCTTATGTCCGGGTAAACCCTATTGTCTTCAGGGAATGCAACCCGTGATGAAAGATGTTAAAAAACTTATACGCTTCTGGCATTCCAAACTACAGACACTGCATATATCTGGCTGTGCAAAAGGATGCGCATCTCCCCTGAAAAATCCTTTAACCCTATGTGCAACCCCCAAGGGATATAATTTTATATTACACGGCAGGGCAAATGATGAAAGCCTTTACAAAAATCTAGACTTGGAAGAAATCAGCGCTAAACTCATTACATATTCTGAAATGAAATAGGAAAAACATTCATGCCTCTTTATGACTATATCCATGATGGCAAGATTATTTATCAAAATTCCTTCGCAACCATTCGCAAAGAAGCTGACCTATCTAATTTTACAGAAGATGAAGCCAGAATTGCCGTCAGGGTTATCCATGCATGTGGACGGATCGAAATAACAAAAAATATCGTATTCAGTCCCGATTTTATTGAAAAAAGTGAACAGGCCCTGTTCATGGGTTCCATGATTTTTTGTGATTCAGAAATGGTTGCTCATGGAATTACTCGACATAGACTGCCCGCCAATAATAAAATTATTTGCACCCTGAACCATCCCGATACAGTCAAGATTGCCCAAGATATAAAAAACACACGTTCAGCTGCTGCCATCCATTTATGGGGGGACACCCTGAAACAGGCGGTTGTGGTCATTGGTAATGCACCAACAGCCTTGTTTCATTTGATCAATTTATTAGACCAGAAGAAAATCCCCCAGCCTGCAGCAATTATCGGTGTCCCTGTAGGTTTTGTGGGTGCGGCTGAATCAAAACTGGCATTGCAAGAATGGGGAAAAATTCCATATATGATCATAACGGGCAGACAGGGTGGAAGCGCCATGGGTGTTGCCGCATTGAACGCTTTGGCCCAAAAACAGGAAATATAAAATGAAAGGCACATTATTTATATTGGGTATGGGACCGGGCGATCCTGAATTGGTGACAAAAAAAGCCGGACGCATTCTAAATTCTCTTTCTTTTATCGCTTATTTCTGTAAAAAAGGTGAAATGGGTCATGCACGTCAAATTGCCACACCATTCCTTATCCATGATTTAACAGAATTACGTTTTGAATACCCCTTGACTACAGAAATCCCTCATTATGCTCCTGAATATAAAGAAACGTTAGAAACATTTTATGATCACTGTGCCTCTAAGATTCAAAAAAAACTCGATGAAGGACAAGATATAGGATTGTTATGTGAAGGCGATCCATTATTGTATGGATCTGCAATTTATATATTGGAAAGATTACAAGAACAATATACCATAGAGACCATTCCAGGCGTTATGGCAATGAATGGTTGCTGGAGCCGATTACATTTACCGATTGTTCGCAATGATCAAACCTTAACCATTTTGTCCGCGACTTTACCCCTCGACAAACTTTTGGTAAAATTGAACCAGTGTGAATCCATCGTCATCATGAAAATTGGCCGCAATCTTGCAAAGGTTAAAACCGCTTTAAAGCAGACCCATTTGCTTGAACAAGCAACCTATATTGAACGTGGCACCCAAAACCAGGAACGTATCTTGCCATTATCACAAATGCAGGATGAAAAAGCTCCCTATTTTTCACTGATCCTTATCGCCGGTAAGGAGAATTGAGATGACGGGACATCTATACATCATAGGCCTTGGTCCTGGAGATCCTGATTTACTGACGATTGAAGCATCAAAAATTTTGCCAACCTTAACAGACCTGATTGGCTATGGTCCTTACCTTGATCGCATCCCTGATAGACCATCTTTACGAAAACATAAATCAGATAATCGCGAAGAACTCGATCGTGCCGAACATGCGTTAACACTTGCCGGAAAAGGCTATAAGGTTGGGGTTGTCTCTTCAGGAGATGCCGGCGTTTTTGCCATGGCCAGTGCTATTTTTGAAACCATTGATCATGGAAAACCAATATGGAAAGAGATTGAAATAACTGTCTTACCAGGAATTTCCGCCATGTTTGCGGCTGCTGCAAGACTAGGGGCGCCTTTAGGTCATGATTTTTGCGCCATTTCCCTTTCCGATAACCTGAAACCTTGGAAACTTATCCTGCACCGTTTAAGGCTTGCGGCTCAGGCTGATTTTGTCATAGCCCTTTATAATGCCGTTTCCAAAGCGAGACCATGGCAACTTGATAAAGCTTTTGAATTATTGAAGGAAATTTTACCTCCCTATATTCCAGTGGCTTTTTGTCAGGCAATTTCCCGAAAAAACGAACATATTCACCTAACCACCCTGGGCGATGCCAAAGGTTCCATGGGAAATATGCAAACCCTGGTCTTGATTGGCAGCCGTTATAGTCAATTAATTCCCCAGTCACGGGAAAATATACGTCCCTGGTTCTACACATCTCGTTCGATTATAACCGAATAAATTATCCCTGAAGATGACTCATCAACCATTGATAAGCCTTATCCATAGTTGAAACAGAAGGAAGTTGGGGCATAACAGGTCTTTGAATCATGATCACAGGAATTGACAATTTTCTTGCCGCATCAATTTTCGCACAAACAGTCTGACCACCGGAGTTTTTCGTAACAATACATTCAATATGGTATTGTTTTAAAAAATCATATTCGCTTTGCACATCAAAAGGCCCTCTGGCAGCAATGACCTCGGCATGACTTGGCAAAACCGTATCATCAGGCTTATCAACACTTCTTATCCAATAATGATGCTGGATAATATTCTCTTTAAATAATAATATATCTTTACGACCGATAGTTAAAAATACCCTTAACGTTCTATGACCCAAAACCTTTACAGCTTCAGGAATTGAATTTACCTCATGCCAATGATCACCATCCCGCTTCTTCCATGCCGGACGTTGCAAATTCAAAAAGGGAATTCTGCAAATCTTCGCTGCCTTCCAGGCATTATTAGTCATCTGTAGGGCAAAAGGATGTGTTGCATCAATTAGGAAATCTATTTGATTATTCTTTAACCACATTATCAATCCGGTGACACCACCAAACCCACCCACACGTGATATCACATTTTCGGGTAATACAGGATTTTTTGTCACACCCGCTAGAGAAAAAATAACTTCTATGGAATCATTATTTTGCAGACAGTGTATTAATTGGGAAGCCTCACTGGTGCCACCTAAAAGCAAAACCTTTTTTCTTTTTTGTCCCACTAAAGATACCTATAAAAATTTGTCATTACATAAATAGATTACATGATTTTTTCAATTACCCCAGCTATAATTCATTTCCGTTACCTGATAGAATTAATAAGTGATTTTTGTAAATAATATGACTTACCCTTTTCTTAGCATTATTGGTATTGGCGAAGATGGTATCAACTCCCTTTCCGATCAGGCTCGTAAATGTCTAAAAAACGCATCCTACGTTTTCGGTGGTAAGCGTCATTTGAGACTTGCAAACACCCTTATTCAAGGTCAAACAGAAATATGGTCGTCGCCCATTCAAGAATCCATAAACAAAATCAATAACCTTAAACCTGAATCAGTTGCAATTCTTGCATCAGGTGACCCGTTCTGGTATGGGATTGGTCCTTTAGCCGTTCAAACCTTGGCTATCAATGATTGGCAAAGTTTTCCAACCCTTTCATCCTATAGCCTTGCCTGCAACCGGTTAGGTTGGTCAGGACAAACCATTGAGACAATCTCCTTATGTGGTCGCTCGTTGGAAACCTTGCGCCCAGCCTTAATACCGGGTCGTAAAACACTTATTTTATCCGAAAATGAATCAACACCTCATAACGTCAAGGCATATCTGGAAAAATGGCAAATCCCATATAAATTATTTTATATTCTTGAAGCACTTGGTGGACCGCGGGAACGGATACGTTCTTTTTTATTAAAAGAATCCCTGCCCGGAACAATTGACCCTTTAAACATGATTGCCCTTGAATTAGACCGGTTTGAAGGGCTTCCCTATTGCCATGGACGAAAAGATTCCTATTTTCGACATGATGGTCAATTAACAAAGCAATATATCCGCACGGCAACTTTATCAGCATTGCAACCTTTTCCTGGCGCTTTGTTATGGGATATTGGCACGGGATCCGGTTCCATTGCCATCGAATGGATGTTAACCCATCCCGGCTGTAAGGCCATTGCCATTGAATCACGTCATGATCGGGCTGTAAGAGCAAGGGAAAACGCATATAGTCTGGGTGTCCCCTCCCTGAAAATCATTGAAGGCAAGGCCCCCGAAGTTTTAGATAAACTGCCACGTCCTGATGCCGTTTTTATCGGAGGTGGATTAACAGCACCTGATCTTTTAAAAACTGTATGGAGAAACCTTCATCCTTATGGACGGCTGGTTATTAATTCCGTAACGACCGAAAGCGATCAAATTCTTTTTCAAACTCAACAACAATTGGGCGGAACAATCAGCCGCCTTCAAATCCAGCATTATGAATCTTTAGGGAATTACCATGGTTTCAGACCCGACCGTACCATTACCCAATATTGCGTCACGCGCCTCCCCTGACACTTTATTAATTGGTCTGGGCAGTCAAAAAAAAACAAATGCCAAACATATATATTGTACACTGCAAGAAATTAAACGAAACTATCGGGCTTCTATTTATTTAATTGCTGCGCCTGCTTTTAAACAAAAAGATAGCACTTATCTAATCCTGCAACATCATTATAAACTACCCATTCAATTCATTGCATTGGACACGCTCAAAAATCTTCAGTCCCAATGTCAATCTTATTCAAACAGAATTTATGAACTAACCGGTTTTGGTGCTGTTTCAGAAGCCTGTCTTTTAGCCATTATGCACAAAAAAGATCATTTACTGATACGAAAGATGATCTATAAAGGAATTACCTTATCTTTAGCCTATAAAGGATCCTCAACACCATGACCGTCCATTTTATCGGGGCAGGCCCAGGGGCTGCTGACCTTATAACATTACGTGGGAAAAAGCTTTTGGAACAATGTCCAGTATGTCTTTACGCCGGATCTATTATTCCTAAAGATATTCTGAAATTTTGCTCTTTTGATACACAATTAATTGATTCGGCCCCATTAAATTTGGATCAGATTGAAGCTGAATTTGTAAAGGCAAATCAAGCGGGAAAAGATGTCGCCCGTTTACATTCAGGGGATCTCTCTGTTTATAGTGCTGTTGCTGAACAAATCCGCCGACTTGAAAAACACGCCATTCCCTATACACTTACACCCGGTGTACCCGCTTTTGCAGCCGCTGCTGCAATCATAAAAAAAGAATTGACTATTCCAACAATAGCACAATCCATTGTTTTAACACGCATTTCTGGACGTGCATCAGTAATGCCAGAAAAAGAAAAATTAGAAACCTATGCACAAACTGGCACTACACTGATTATTCATCTCGCCATTCATCGTATTGAAGAAATTGTTCAGCGTTTGGTTCCTTTTTATGGAGAAAATTGTCCAATCGTCATCGCTGCGCATGTAAGCTGGCCAAATGAAAAAATTATACAAGGAACATTGGCCACTATTTTAAAAAAAATAAACGCCAATCCAATCCAACGTACTGCGTTAATTATGGTTGGTCCTGCTATGGGTAGTAAAAACCATATGGAAAGTGCCCTATATAATGTTAACTATCAACGTCGTTTTAAAAATCAATAATATTTATTCTATTCAATAAATATTAAAACATTTTTCGATCAATATTCAGACCTTTGAGAGTTATCGAGTATAATTATAAAAAAACAATGCATACAGAATGAAATCATATTTTAAAACGTATCTGTGACCATTGCCAACATTAATTCCAGTTGTTGTGAACAGTAAATGCATTTAAAAAATTTTAAAATACAAACCTATTTTCATACAAAAGTAATTTGTGACAAGAAATTGCAAGATTTAACCCAGCAATCTGGATTCATATTACCCCTAAAACCATATTCAGGAACTAAAAAAATTCATAATAATAAAATATTTAATGTTATCTCAAACTAACAACATATTCTGTTGGATCACATTCCCATACAATACTTTACGAAAAATTGAGTTAAACACCTTCGATCCTAAAACACTTAATCAAAATGCATA
>NZ_JAXOQA010000019.1:0-29938 GCF_047307945.1 Commensalibacter sp. A3DC
ATGTAAATTATAAATTATTCTAACCTTATCACAATGTTATTGAATATAAATATAAGATTTAAATTAATTATTTATTATTGTTAATTTAATAATTGATTATATTTTTTAATAAATACCGTTTTGCTAATTTTAAATTTTATTATGGAATGATTTATAACGGAAAACTATCAATAATTTGGTTTTTGGTGTTTTCGAGTTTATCAAAATAGCTTAAATCAAGTTGTCTTAACGGAATATGATTTAAATTTTTGAATAAAACGGGGTTATAAAAATTTATTTCTGTACGATGTATGCCTGCGAAATAATCAAAGAATTTCCATTTTCCGCCATCATGCAATTTATTATCCCACAACCAAATATTTGGGATATGATAGCTGTCTGCAATTACAAGTCCATGTAAACTGCTGGATGCAATATATTTGCAGGATTTTAGCTGGTCAATAAAAACGTTAATATCAGGATCGGTGATATCAATAAAAAGAGTATTGGGTGTATTTTGTAATATTTGCTCTACCCAACTCTTTTTATATTGACTGTGATGAACAATAAGACCCCAGTCATATTTTTTTTCTTTGTTGGGGTTATATATACGGTCACATATTAATCCAGGATCCCCATAAGGTAATTTACATTTATGTGAAGTTAAGGATTCATGGGTCAATGGTCCACGTAATAAAGAAATCTTGAATAATTCAGTAGGTAATGAGGAAGGTGAAAGAGTTCCGCTCCCCCATACAGGATAAATTCTGTTTCTTGGTGTTGCCCAGTTTAAAATGCTGCCTATTCCGATTAAGTCTGTGTTTTTTAAATTGGTTCTACATATTATTTTTTTACTTAAATATCCAATAATATATAAATTTAGTTCATCACCTATATTTGTGAACTGTTTGTTGCGCCACCAATACAGATTAACAGAATTGTTCATTTTTTTGTTAATCAAAGTGTTGAATTGGTTTATATCAAATTTTATTTTATGTGCTTTTTGAAGCTTGAATTTCTTCCATTGTTTATTTTTTAGTTGTACAGTTTGAAATAATGTTTGATGATGATGTGTTGTAATGGGAATATTATAATAATAACAGTTTAATCGTCGGGAAATAAAAGAGTAATTTCCGGGAAATTGATGTTTTATAATAACATGATCAAACAGGTCTTTTTTATCATGGATGAATCCTGTTTTCATATCAGTTGTGGACAAATAAACAGGGTGGTGATTGTTTTTTTTCTGAACCATATAGAGGTGATGGTTTAGATAGCATAAAGAAGATTCTTCTTCAGTTCTGCAGATTATAAAATTTTTAAGTGACATAGTTAAAAAAGTTTTTAACCTAATTTAAATTTTGTCACCTAAATTAAATGTGAATGTTTATTGCGTCAATGAAATTCATATTTTTATTGTCATACAATAAAATATTTTGCTTTAGGATGAAAAATTACCAAAGCTGACGTTGACTGCTCTGGATGCAATTGCCATTCTTCAGATAGGGAGATTCCAATCTGCTTTGCGTCAAGAAGATTCAATATATATTTTTGATCCTCAAGATTAGGGCAAGCGGGATAGCCAAAGGAATATCTGGACCCGCGGTAATTTTGCATCAACAGCTTGTTCATATCAGGATCATCTTCACTACTGAAACCTAGCTCTGCCCTCATTCGTTGATGCGTATATTCAGCCATTGCCTCGGTTATTTCAACAGATAAACCATGCAAATATAAATAATCCTGGTAATGGTTTTCTTCAAACCAGATTCTGGCTGTGTCTGAAGCTTTTTGACCTACAGTGACAATTTGCAAGCCAATTACGTCACGAATGGGATCATTATAATCCCGGATATAGTCAGTGATGCAAATGCGTTGATTGCCAGGCTGTCTTGGAAGGGTAAATCGGCACAATTCGGTTTTCCCATCCCTATCGAAGAGGATTAGGTCCTCAGCGCTCGCAGCGGCTTTCCAGTAACCATAAACGGCTTGTGGTTGAAGGATTTTTTTCTGCTCACATTGTTGGATCAATTTATATAGGATTGGTCGTAAATTTGTTTTCGCATCTTGCAGGAATTCTTCCAGCGTTTTTCCCTGCTTTTTCATTCCCCACTGCAATTGATATAAAGAACGTTCGTTTAGGAAGGGTAAAACAGCTTTTAAACTGGTTTCTAACTTTCGCGCTCCCCAAAATGGTGGATTGAGGGGAGGTTCGTGAGAAGTCATTTTATTTCTTCGCAAGGATGATTCTTTCATGGAAAAAGGAGCTACAATGGTTTTTTCCTTTTTTTCGGGACGTTTGGGTTTTTTATTTTTGATTTTTTGGGCAGCAAGATAATTATCTAAATCACCATGGGTTAATTGTTCCATAAGTGTCAAACCATCAAAGGCATCCCTGGCATAGGCAACCATTCCGTTATTTCTTTTATAGATTTCCGCACAATCTTCTTCAACGTAGGCACGTGTTAAAGCTGCTCCTCCGAGTAGGACAGGTATGCTGAGGCCTTGTTGCGCCATTTCTTCAAGGTTTTCTTTCATGATAACAGTTGATTTGACCAATAATCCAGACATGCCGATCGCGTCAGCATTATGTTCCTTTGCTGCCTTAATCATGTCTGCTACAGGTACTTTAATGCCTAGATTGACAACCTTGAAACCGTTGTTGCTTAAAATGATATCGACAAGATTTTTGCCAATATCATGTACATCCCCTTTCACCGTTGCCAAGATCATCGTACCCTTGGTTTCATTATTTTTCTTTTCCATAAAAGGTTCAAGAAAGGATACGGCTGCCTTCATTGTTTCGGCAGATTGCAAGACAAAAGGAAGCTGCATTTTCCCAGATCCAAATAATTCACCTACCGTTTTCATGCCATTAAGTAAAAGGGAATTGATTATTTCAAGGGGGGCATAGGTTTCCATCGCCTTTTTTAAATCATCCTCCAAACCTTTGCGATTTCCATCTACAATTCGGTTACGCAATTGTTCTTCAATGGTGGTAGCGACAGCGCGAGTTGCCACTTGTGTGGCTTTACGATCGGCAAAAATTTCTAAAACTTTTTTGAGTGGGTCATAATCATCAGTTCTTCGATCAAAAATCAAATCTTCAATGACTTTAACTTCATCTTTGTCCAAAAGGTGCATGGGGCGTATTTTAGAAACATGAACAATGGCAGCTGTCATTCCCATTTTCTGGGCATGATAAAGAAAAACAGAATTCAAAACTGCTCTGGCGGCTGGATTAAGTCCGAATGATATATTGGATAATCCGAGCACAATTTGAATGTCAGGAAATTCATCGTGGATGGCTTTGATCCCTTGTAAGGTCCATAAACCCAGTTTACGGTCATCTTCTACTCCGGTGGCAATAGTAAAGGTAAGAGGGTCAATCATCAAATCGGAGTGAGGCAGGCCATATTTGTTACAGGCAAAATCAACTAATCGACGGGTTATTCGTAATTTGTCTTCAGGTGTTCGTGCCATTCCTTGTTCATCAATGGTTAATGCAACAACAGCGGCACCAAATTTACGGGCCAGTTTTAAACGATGAGCCGCTATTTCTTCACCATCCTCAAAATTGATTGAATTAATGATGGGTTTTCCACCATGAAGTTTAAGACAAGTTTCAATCACTTCCGAACTAGTAGAATCTATAACGAGAGGAACATTGATAGATGACGTGAAGCGAGGAATAATTTCCTTCATATCCTTTTTCTCATCATGACCTACAAAGGCCATACAAACATCCAGGGCATTTGATCCTTCTTTAAGTTGCTCACGACCGATTGTAACGCATCCATCCCAATCTTGTTGATCCTGTAAATCACGCCATTTCTTAGAGCCATTGGCATTACAGCGTTCCCCAATCGAAAACAGACTATTTTCCTGTCTTAAAGGTGTGGGGGTAAAAAGACTTGAAACCGAGGGAATCCATATTGAACTTCTGGGTATACAGGCTGGTCGGTCTGTGAAGCATCCCCCCAAAGCCGCTTCGTTTTTGAGCATCTGATCAAATGCAGCAATATGATTAGGATTAGTTCCACAGCAACCACCGATCATATTTATTTTCTGTTCTTTTATATATCGGGACATCCAAACGGCCATTTCTTCTGGAGAGAGTGGATAGTGCGTTTTACCGTTGACGAGTTCTGGCAATCCTGCGTTAGGTTGCATTGAAATTAAATGCGGCCAGTATTGAGATAGCCATTTGATACCCTCGGCCATTTCCCGAGGACCTGTTCCGCAATTCATTCCCATCATTTGAACATCCAACGCTTCAATGACGGTCGCTGCGGCAGCGATATCACTTCCAACAAGAAGGGTGCCTGTTGTCTCAATGGTTACTTGTACAAAGATTGGTAAAAAAATATCAGCTTCTTTTAATGCTATCTTGGTTGCGTTTACAGCAGCCTTGATTTGAAGTGGATCTTGGCATGTTTCAATTAAAAAAGCGTGAACACCTCCTTCAATCAAACCTCTACATTGCTCTGTAATAGCGTCTTCAAGTGAATCATAATCAATATTTCCCAAGGAGGGTAGTCTAGTCCCGGGTCCGATTGATCCAAGAATATATCTATTTTTTTTATCAGCAAATGAATTTGCGGCTTCATTGGCAATTTCAGCGGCACGTTTGTTGATTTCTATTGTTTGGTCCTGAAGGTCAAATTCGGATAGGGTGATGGAAGATCCTCCGAAAGAATTTGTTTCCACCATATCTGCACCTGCTGAAAAATAGCGTTTATGAATATCCCTAATCAAATCGGGTCTAGATAAATTAAGGATTTCTGTACAGTTTTCCTTTCCCCAAAAATCTTTGTTAATATCGAGATCAAGTGCTTGAATGATAGATCCCATTCCTCCATCACATAAAAGAATCTGTTCATGAAGTTGATTCAAAAGCTGACTTTGTTTGGACATAGAAAACCTTGATGTTAGCATTTTTTATTTATTAAAATCAGGATACTCAATTGAAATATCTACCATAATTTTAATAAAATGAAATTTATTAAATAAATAAAAAAAAAGAATAAGAGGTCCATTTCGCATTTTAATTATTTGAATTAATTTTGATACTCCAAGTTCGGTTTGAAGATATGTGAAAAGAATGATAGGGTAAAACTCATTATAGTATTTATTGCATATTCAGCATGGAAAGAATTGAATTATTAAAATGATAATGATATTTTGGCAGAAAAATTGCAAAGCATTAATTGATATAGTTAATTAAGGAAATGATTTTATTGTTTATTTTAATGGTCAAATGAATTTATGATAATGAAGACTGCATATTAAAAAAAGCTGTCCTTATTAAAAATTTGTAAAATATTTTGTTAATTTAATTGATAAAGGATGATCGGTGGATCAACCAGATAAGGGCTCCATACAGTCAGGAGCAGGGCAAAGCAATAATCAAGGGAAAACGCAGAAGCTTTCCCCAATGATGATTCGTTTACGGGCAACAATGGCAGCTGCAAAATATCATGGGGTTGATCTTGATATACGTGATTTTGCAGCTGAGCCTGGTGAAGACTCTCCATCCCCGGCAACCTTGGCACGCTGGCTGAATAGTCAGGGGCTGATTGCTAAAGGGATGCGTTTGAAATGGCGATATTTGATACGCTTGTACAATTCACCTCCCATAGTACTAATGTTTAAGGATGGTTCCGCAGGATTGATGGTGGGTGTCAATCCTGAAAAAAGGATTGTTTTTTTAAGAGATCCGTTGAAGGGAGAGGGTGAACCTCCTATTCCTGTTGAAGAAGTCCGTTTAAGGCAGGCATGGACAGGTGATATTCTTCTTGTAAAGCAAAATAAAAACCTGTCTGAAAGTGAAGATAAGCTTGATTTTAAATGGCTTTTCAAAATGGTATTGCGTGAACGTGCCTCCTTGCGTGATATTTCAATAAGTTCGATGATAATCAGCGTTTTGCAAATTTTTCCTGCTTTTATAGTGATGCAGGTTGTAAATCGGGTGGTTGCTTTTCAATCAATGGCGACACTGGTATCGATTAGTGGATTGTTGATTGTCTTAAGTTTTTATGAAATTTTAATTAGTTATGCCAGACGAGAGATTACCAACGTTATGGCAACACGTTTGGATGCTCGTATTTCAATTCATACCTATAATCGTTTGCTTTCTTTACCGTTGGAATTTTTTGAACGACAACAGACTGGTCGTTTGATCGGAAAGGTTTCTCAGATATATCAGGTGCGAGATTTTATCACGGGCCGTTTAATGACAACTTTTCTGGATTTGTTTACATTAGTTGTTATTTTACCATTCTTATTTTACATTAGTGTTATTTTAGCATGGCTGACCGTTGTTGCAGCAGGTTTAATAGGTTTAATTGTGGTTATTTTTATTAAACCCTTAACATATTATTATAGTAACCGTATTGAAGCGGAAATGACACGTGGATCAGCAATGTATGAAACCGTTGCGGGTATACGAACTGTTAAAACTTTAGCTTTGGAACCTTCCCGTCGTCGTGAATGGGATAATATTGTTGCTGAGGTTTGTAAATGGCGGTTATCAACAACGCGTATGCAAAATTGGCCTGAAACATTGGTTATGCCGTTGGATTTCTTTATCAATCGAGGGATTATTCTTATTGGTGCCTTTATTTGTATAACCAATCCAACAGCGGGAGTTGATGCCGGTGCAATTGTCGCTTTTATGATGCTGGGAGGTCGTGTCGCGGCTCCTCTCGTTGGATTGGCTAAATTAATGACCGTAATAACAGAAGTAGAAACCTCATTATTTCAAGCGGGGGAAATATTAAATAATCCAACGGAAACAAAAGCGTTGACTACAGGATTAAGACCAAAGATTATTGGTGCGCTATCCTTTGAAAATATTAATTTTACATATCCCGGGGGAAGTAGTCGGGCGTTAAAGGATTTAAATTTTTCAATTCCAGCAGGTACGATGTTGGGTTTGGTAGGACGAAGTGGATCCGGTAAATCCACTATAACGCGTCTTTTACAAGGCGTTAGCCGAAATTATGAAGGTTTTCTAAGGCTGGATGGTGTAGATTTGCGTGAAATCAATCTTACCCATTTAAGACGCTCTTTTGGTGTTGTTTTACAGGATAATTTTTTGTTTCGTGGAACAATTAGGGATAATATTACCGCTGGACGTCCCGGATTGACAATGGAAAAGGTTATCTGGGCAGCACGAATGGCTGGCGCTGAAGAATTTATCGAACGTATGCCCGCTGGATATGACACTTTTATCGAAGAGGGTTCAACGAATATTTCAGGAGGACAAAGGCAACGTCTTGCAATTGCAAGAGCTGTTATTCTAGACCCAAAACTAATGATTCTAGATGAGGCAACATCCGCTCTTGATCCTGAAAGTGAAGCATTGGTTAATGCCAATTTGGAGCGAATTGCCAAGGGAAGAACGATGGTTATTGTTTCACATCGATTATCATCATTAGTTAATTGTGATCAAATACTGGTTATGGATCAGGGTGAAATGCAGGCAATTGGAACACATGAACAATTGTTAGAAACCTGCGAAATTTATCGTACTTTATGGTTGCAGCAAAATCGACATGTTGATGAGAGAAAGCATTCAAAAAAGAATGAAGCCCAGAACCCTGTAATTACGGAAGGAACATAAAATGGTGGATGATAATCATAAAAATCAGTTGCCAGGAAATGTGAATTCTGAAAATAACAATGAAAAGTCTAATATTTCTAATGAATTGACAGATACTATTGAAAAAAAAATAAAAAAAACTTCAGAAAAAAAAGATGTTTCATTGACTGATGAACAGACAAGTATACCAGAAGGATATTTGCCTGCAGCAGATAACGAGACAGAATCTCAAGCTGATATGCCGATAGCTTTACTAGAGTTTACTTCACCTACTGCAGCTATTATCAATATGCCGCCAACGGCTTCTGCCCAGTATATTACTTGGGTTATTGGAGCTTTGGCGCTTTTTTCCATTATCGCGTTATGTGTGTTTCCACTTGACAAAGTGGTTTCAGCTCAAGGTCGACTGGTTTCAGTGGATCCACCTTTGTTAATTCAACCAATGGAAGAGAGTATTATTAAATCAATTGATGTTAAAGAGGGGGATTTTGTAACGAAAGGACAGGTTTTGGCTCATTTGGATCCGACAATTCAACAGGCCGATATTGATAATCAACGTTTACAAGTTGAAAGTGGACAGGCTGAATTTGACCGTTTGCAGGCCGAAGCTGCTAATAAAAACTATACAGTGGACCCATCTAATCCTTATTCGGTAGAACAGGGGAATAGTTTTATAAAAAGAAAACTTGAGTATGATGCGAAAGTTGATGGTTTCAACCAGAAAATCAACGAACAATCGTTTCAACTTAAAAACTTTCTCGCAACTACTGCTGTATTGAAAGGGAGATTACAAGTTGCATCTGATATTCATTTGATGCGGAAAAAATTGCAGGAACAACAAGTGGGAAGTCGCTTATCAACTTTGGGTTCGCAAGATACTTTAATGGATGTTGAGGATAAATTAATAACGGCACAACAATCAGCGAATGCCACGCAAAAGAAAATAGCATCTTTATTGGCTGATAAACAGGCCTACATTGAAAGTTGGAAGGGTGAAGTTTATAAGAATCTAACTTTAATTCAAAGACAACTGGCAAAAGATAAGGGAGAGTATGAAAAGGCAAAACTTCGTCGTAAAAAAGTCTTGATGAGGGCCGAACAGGATGCAATCGTACTATCAATTTCAAAAGGTTCTGTTGGTTCTATACTAAATTCTGGAATGCCGTTTATGACTCTAGTGCCTGTCGGTACAGGTTTGGAGGTTGAAGCTGCTGTACAAGATGCGGATGTTGGATATATGAAGTTGGGTGATAAAGCGATTATAAAATTTGATACTTTTCCCTATACGCAATATGGTGGAGCGGAAGCAGTTGTAACAAATGTTAGTGCCGATGTCTTTCAGCCTGGTGATACAGGTCAGGATATGAGTAATCGTCGGGGTGCAGCACCTTTACAATTTCGAGAAAAACCTTTTTATCGTGTAAGATTGAAAATCAATAAATACACTTTGCACAGTATACCGAATTTTTTTCATCCAACCCCTGGGCTTACTGTTACAGCTGATGTTCATGTTGGTAAAAGAACAGCGGCTCAGTATTTAATGAATGGTATTGTACCTAAGTTAACAGAAGGAATGCGTGATCCACAGTAATGTAAAACATAAGGTGAAATTGAATTGGGAAATTTATGATGCGTGTTTTTTTTAATCCCTTGAATAAAGTCAGAAAAAAGAAAATTCAAAAACTTTTGAATAAAGGGAAAAAACATTATGAAAGAAAAGAATATGTTTCAGCATATAATTGTTTTTCACAGGGCGCATCTTTAAAATCCCCTGAAGCTCAATATTACCTGGCTTTATGTTATTTAAATGGACATGGAGTTGCTTTTAGCCTGCAAGAAGCGTCTTTATGGTTTGAAAGTGCGGCATCAGCTGGCTATAATGACGCTGAATATATGCTTGCATTATTATATATGCGTGGACTTCCCGAACTTAATGCAGTAACGGGACATGATATATTTACCCTAAAACAGGCTAAAGTTTCCGATGACTTAAAAACCGATTATGAAAAAGCTCGTTATTGGGCTCAAAAAGTAGCTGAAAATGGGTCTGCTGATGGTCAGGCCCTCTATGCTTACCTTTTATCAGAAATCACATCTGAACAAAATCAATTTGATGAAATAATAAAATGGTATGATAAGTCAATTTCCCAAGGTTCACCGCAAGGTTATATGGGGAAAGGATTATTTTTATTAAAAATTAGCAAAACCCAGGATGATTTTTCCAAAGCGGCTGCATTATTGCAAGTTGCAGCTGAAAATGGACTTGGTACGGCGATTTATACCTTGGCTATTATGTATGAAACTGGAAAGGGGGTTGAAATTAATCATGAATATGCTGTTCAGTTGTATAAACAGGCTGCGGAATTGGGTATCCGACAGGCTCAAGCATTATACGGCATTGCCTTACGAAAAGGAAATGGGGTTGAGCGGAATTTCATTGAAGCTGAAACTTGGTTAAGACGTGCTGCCGTAGGTGGGGATGTAGAGGCTGCTTCGGTATTGGCCGATATGCTGGCATCAGGTAATAAGGATATACCACCTAATTATACTGAGGCTATAAAATGGTATCAGTTTGCGTTTTTAGAAAAACAGCATGTTGGTGCCGCTTTTGCCTTGGGATATTTATATTTTAATGGTTTAGGAGTTGTTAAGGCTGTAGATAAGGCAATTGATCTTTATAAATTTGCTGCTGATAAAGGATATTTGCCAGCGTTAGATATTCTTGCCGAAATCGCTCTTACAAATTCTCAATATATTTCTGTAGAAGAAGTCGTCGATAATTATTTGCGTCCCCAAGCGGAAAAAGGCAATAAGAAAATTATGCTAAAATTAGCGATGGCATTGACAAACAATAAAAATTCTGAAGTTGATTTAAACAAAGAAAAAGAAGCAAAAAAGTGGTTGCAAATCTGTTGTGATGAAGATGCAGAAGCTCAATATTGGTATGGGCGCATGTTGTTGCAGGGAATTGCAGGGGAAAAAAATCTTAAAGAAGCTTGTAAATGGATCAAGTCTTCAGCGGAGCATGGGATAGTCAAAGCGCAATTATTATGGGCTTCCCTTTTGTCGGAAGGGAAAACGGAAGATGGAAAAATTCATATTCAGGAAGCTTTAGAATTTTTTAAAAAGGCTGCTGAAAAAGGTGATGCATCGGGCATGTTTTCATTGGGTGCAATTTATGGGGGTGGAAATCATTTAAGGGAAAATAGGCAGGAAGCTCAAAAATGGTTTGAAAAAGCTGCTGAATTGGGTCATTCAAAAGCTCAGCTGATGTTGGGACGTTATTTATATGACGGTTTAGCGGGAAATAAAGATATAGCTAAAGCGCGTTATTGGTTTGAAAAAGCAAAAGATAATGGGGAAAAAGAAGCAGGGTTGGTATTGAATGCACTAGATGAGGAAATAAATCAGCAAGATTTGAAACCTGTTAAAAATAAACAAGTGGAAGTGGCTCCCGGTTTGTTTATATTTCAAGACACATAGCTAATTTATATTTAATTGCTTAATTGTGAGGCGTTGTGTCAGGAAAAAATAAAGCACAATTAGTGGTTTACGCTAGAAAAAAAGCAGAAGGGCTCGAAAAACTAAGAAAGAATGCACAGATTGCATATTCAAAAGCCCAAGAAGCTAAGCAAAATGGACAAATTGAGATTGCACTTCAATGGATGTGTAGAGCGCATCATTTAACACGAGGCAATCCGAACATTATCTTTGATTTGGCAGTTTTAAATCTAAAAACTGGTAATTTAGAGGGTGCCCATGATTTATTGCAGCCTTTATTGAAGCAATATGATTTCTATGAAGGCTGGATAGCACAAGCAGTTATTTATTCTTCTCGCAAATCCTCAAAACAATTAATTGAAATTTTGAATTATTTTCTTTCTCATTACAGTCCATCCCCGGAAACATGGTTATTAACTATTAATCTCTTGAAACAGGTTTCAAATATTGTCGGCTGTTGTTGTATCAAGGGCTCATTAAATGAAATATGGATAGATTCATTTAATGATTATCCAGTCAGTATTTATTTGGATAATCAATTATTTATTAAAACAAATCAGCCAAAAATTATCCTGCCTTCAGGCTGGCAGAAAAAATATAAAAAATTACGTATTGAACAAGATGGTGTTCCTTTTGTAGGCAGTCCTGTTGATTTGGAGTCAATTAATCTAACAATTGGGTTTGTAGAGGTTAAGAATGAAACATTAATCGGGTGGGTTTGGTGTCCAGCCGAGCCCAGTCGAATACCTTTGATCACTATAAAAGATTATAAGGGAAAGATTTATCATCAATTTCAACCCAAGGATGATATTGAGGTTGTTACTCTTGAAACACCTTTGTTACAGGCAAAATCTTTTAGAATTTCCATTCATGATTTTTCTGCTGGAATGTATTCTGTTCAAGATGAGTTTTTGCGTCATTTAATTGGTAGTCCTTTGGATCCTAGCTTGGAATTCAGGGCAAAAACTTTTTTAATTCATATGCAAACCCCTGCATACCATAAGAAAAATATTAAAATTTCAAATGTTGCTCATTTTTTTCCTGTTCAAGCAGTATATAAAGGATATGACCCAGTAATACTTAAAAAATCATCAGAGGGCATAGTTATTGTCATACCTGTTTATAAGGGAAAACAGATAACATTGGATGCACTTCAGAGCGTATTGAATAGTGTACCGGAAAATGTAAAGATTCAATTGGTTAATGATGCTTCTCCTGATAAGGAATTGGTTGTTTCATTAAAGGAATTCATAGATGACCAGCAAGTTTTTTGCATTAATCATAAGGTAAATAAGGGTTTTCCCACTGCTGTTAACAGTGGTATGAAGGCTTGGCCTGGATACGATATTATCTTGTTGAATAGTGATACCTTTGTAGGAGGGAAATGGACCGAAACGCTTTGTCGGGCCGCTTATCAGGAAGAAAATATTGGAACGGTAACTCCTTTTTCAAATGATGCGGGTATTTATTCTTATCCTTATCACGATAAGAAGAATTTGATGCCTGATAATCAAACAATTTTTCATTTTTCAAAAATATTTAAAAAAATAAACGAGCATCAATTAATAGAGATACCTACGGCACATGGTTTTTGCATGTTTATTCGACATGACTGTCTGGCGCAAACAGGATTGTTTCGTGAGGATTTATTCGCCCAGGGATATGGTGAGGAAAATGATTTTTGCATGCGTGCACGGCATTTGGGTTGGAAACATGTTTTGGCAGCTGATTGTTTTATAGGACATAAAGGGGGTGTTTCATTTGCGTATGCAAAAAAACTATTGGGGAAAAGAAATACGGAAATTCTCAATCGGCTTTATCCAGGATATGATGAAATGGTACAGGATTTCATACGTGATGATCCGTTATTGCCATTCCGTCGAAATATTGATCTATATAGAATTCAAATCCTGCTTGATGCTCAAAAGAAACGTCATGAGAAGTATCAATTTGTTTTACTGGTCACGCATCAATTTGGTGGAGGGGTGGAAAGGGCGGTTCAAGAAAGAACAGATATTTTACGTTCCCAAGGTTTTATTCCAGTATTGATCAGACCGACAATTTTGGGAGATGGCTGTCAGATTGAAATTCAATTCAAATCAAAAAGAAATTTGGAAAAAGAAATAAACCTGATTTTTCCCAATCTAATTTTTTATTTTCCTCATGAATTCGAAAAATGCCTAAATTTTCTACAATTTCTTTCTGTAGATTCGTGTGAAATACATCATTTGAAAAAACATCATAAATTGATGACAGATTTATTACTTAAAATAAATAAACCTTATGATGTATATATTCATGACTATCTGATTTTTTGTCCGAGAACCGTTTTGTTAAATGAAACCATGCATTATTGTGGAGATCCGAATGATTTGCAGATTTGTCAAAATTGTGTAAATAGTTTGTGGAAGGAAGAAAAAAGCCCTAATTTCATTGATATGGAAAAATGGTGGCATGATTCATGGAAGGAATTAAAACAGGCAAGGGCTGTTTATGTGCCTTCCAATGATGCATTTGAACGTGTTTCAAAACATTTTCCAGAATTGGGACAGTTGGCGTTAAAATTTCTCGAAGACGATCGTCCTGATCTCACTATGAAACAATTAACATTCTTTTCTCAAAAACCCTGCCAGTTGAATGGAAAGATCAAAGCTAGAGATAATAGTTCAAATCGTTTCCGTATTTGCTTAATAGGTGCGATTGGAGTGGAAAAAGGGTTTGATGTCATTCTTGCCTTACTTCAAGATGCTGATAAGCGTGATTTGCCGATTGAGTTTGTATTGGTTGGTCGTTCCGTGGATGATGATTTGCTAATGCGTTCCGGTCGCATATTTGTAACAGGAGAATATAAGGAGGAAGAGGCAGTTTCCATGGTGCGGGAACAAGAGGCTGATCTTGCATTTTTCCCGTCAATTTGTCCGGAAACCTGGTGTTATTCACTAAGCATTGCTTGGCGGGCTGGATTGAGGACAATAAGTTACGATATTGGTGCTATTGCTGAAAGAATTAAGCGAACTGGACGAGGAAATGTCATTTCGTTAAATTTATCTATTGCCAAACAGAATGATTTTTTATTAAAAGAATGTAAATATGTTGGTCATTAAATAAAAATTAAAATTTGTTTTGAGAAATTATTAATTTTTTATTAGTTTTAATAAAATATTATTTAGTTATTTTAACTTTGCTATACTTAGCCATCTTTTAAAAAGGAAATATATTAATGTCAAAGTCTGATGATCAATCAAATAATAATCAGTATCAACAACGAATTATTGATTTAAATGTAAATGGTCATTTAATGAGTTTGGACACTGGATTATATTGTATTTATCATGTTGCCAATCAAATTCCGGCTGATGAATTTGGTTTGCCCGGCCTGCGTATTTCTGTTCCTCCCTTCAAACAGAATGCTACAGTTGAGATCAAGACTTTTGAAAATGATGGGTGGCTAGGCGCTGAAAAAAATGCTGTTCTAGTACGTATTTCGGGAGATGCTGGTTTGGTTCTTGTAACAGTTTATCGGAATCCATCAAATAATTATCCCGCACCTCAATTACAGGTTATTCGACTTAATGATGCTTCTGAAAATGATAATTCAAATAATTTGACAAATGGATTGGGCAATCAAAATTCGGGTATCAATGAAAAAATAGCCAGACAGTCAAAGCGTGCGGTCGCTCAACAACAGAATGAAATTGAAAAAGAAGGCAAAATGCGTGTTGTCGCCCATGTTCAACGTCTTGGTGACGTTAGTGTCGAACTTGGAGATTGGATTGGTATTCCAGACAGTAAAACATGGATTGAAGGATTCGGTTTGTCATTAGATGATCGTATACAGCCAGAAGATATTGAATATCAGGCTGTATTGGGAAAAGGGTGGTTTTCTCCCTGGTATAAGGGTAATGAATTTTGTGGAAGTAGAGGAATGTCACTTCCCTTGTGCGGTTTGCGTGTTAGATTGAATGGTGATGCCGCGAAAAAATATACCTTATCCGTGAAAGCAACCTTTATAGATGGAACTAAATTAGGTCCTGTCGATGATGATACCATTCTTTCATCGGAAACCATTGCGCCTCTAGAGGCATTTAGCCTGGATTTGATTGATCATGACAAGGGAAAAAATAGCAAGGAAGTCCCTGAAACTCATGTTAGTTCTAGCAATGTGAAGAGTATAAAACCAAGAACTAATATCAAGGTTAAAAATGCTAAACATAAATCTTCATCTAATCAGAAAAAAACTGAAAGCTGATTTTAACCAATATTGATTACAAAAATTAATTATGTTTAATTAATAATTATTGAATTAGCTCGTTAAAATTGTGAAATATTTATTCATACATCAAAATTTCCCCGGTCAGTATTTACATATAATAAAATATCTTGCGGGAAAGCCTGATAATGAAATTGTTTTTGTCAGTCAAGTGACGAGGCGAACAATTGGGGGAATTCGGAATGTCTTTTACGGTAAAATTGATCCCGTAAATGAATTGCACTCTTCCTTGAACGAATTGCATCAGGCCGTTAAAAGAGGAGAGGAAGTTTACCAAACTCTTAAAAAATTAAAACAGCTAGGTTTTGTCCCTGATATCATTATTGGTCATCAGGGATGGGGGGAGATGTTGAATGTTCAGGATATTTATCCTGATGTTCCAATATTGAAATATTGTGAGTTCTATTATCATTCAGATGGATTGGATGTTAAATTTGATCCGGAATTTTTATCTGATGAACTGCTTCCGTCACGGGTCAGAATCAAGAATACCATTAATTTAATCTCTGCGAATAATCCAGGTTGGGGACAGACCCCTACGTTGTTTCAGTGGAAAACCTATCCTGAATGGGCGCGTGGACAAATTACAGTGTTGAGAGAAGGGGTTGATTTAAAGATTTGCAGTCCTGATGCAGATATATATAATCATACAATGAAATTCGAGGATTTCATCATCCACCCCAAAGATAAATTGGTCACCTATGTTGCCCGTGGATTGGAACCCTATCGAGGGTTTCATATTCTTATGCGCTCCTTACCCAAAATTTTAAAAGAACGTCCAGACGCAAAAATCGTTATAGTTGGTGGGGATCAAGTCAGTTATGGTGCTGCGCTTCCTGGTAAATTGACCTGGAAACACTATTTTCTTCAACAGTTGGGTAATCAGCTGGATCCCACTAGAATTTATTTTGCCGGGCTTTTGTCTTATCCCGTTTTTTGCAAACTTTTAAAACGGTCAGATGCGCATGTGTATATGACCTATCCTTTTGTTTTATCGTGGTCTTTACGAGAAGCGATGGCGATGGGTTGTCCGATTATTGCAAGTGATACTGACCCAGTCAAAGAATTTATTGTTCATCAGAAAACTGGAATTCTGACACCTTTTTTTGATAAAGAAAAACTTGCTGATAATGTTTTGGAGGTTCTAGAAAATAAGGATCTTTCAAGTAAAATCAGACATTTTTCTCGGGAAGAGGCTGAACGATCTCTTTCAATGGATATTTATTTAAATAATTATAATACATTAATCGATGATCTTATAAATCATCGAACGCCAGATCTAAGTCTGGGTAAATCCCCTGCCATGATTGGAGAGGAGCTGTAGATCATATCCGTAAAAGGGAATTTAAATACGTTAAATTATTGTATATTACAATTTTTTTTAAATTAAGTTATATTAAAATTGTATTTTATTGAAAAATACTGATATATACGTTTTTTGCCAAATTCTCTGATTTATAATAAGGAAAAACCTTATGGATTTTGATCGCATCAGCCGTCGTAAATTTACGCGTTCCTTTCTAATGGCTTCTGGTGCCACTTTTATCGCCGGTCGTTGTGGAAATCAGGCCTTCGCTGAAGAGCAATCTCAAACTGGAGATAGTCATTTTCCTAATTTGGGAACAATGCAAAAACTTCAGGGTGCCGCAAGAAAAATAACACTTGCTTGGAGTGCGGATTCAATATGTACGGTTGCCTTTCCAGTTGCACAAGCCAAGGGTTTTTTTAGTAAATATAATCTGGATGTAAATTTTATTGATTTTGCAGGATCTGTCGACCAAATGCTGGAAACAATGTCGACAGGTAAGGCTGATGGTGCGTCAGGTATGGCCCTGCGTTGGTTGAAACCTTTACAGCAGGGATTTGATGTTAAACTTGTTGCGGGGTTACATTCTGGCTGTTTGCATTTATTGGCTTCTGGTACAAGTTCCATAAAGAATCTGGCAGATCTGAAAGGTAAGACAATCGGTGTTGGAGATATTGGTGGACCAGCAAAAAATTTTTTCAGCATGCGTTTCAGGGAAATCGGGATAGATCCTGAAAAAGACGTAAATTGGCGTCAGTTTCCATCTGACATTCTACCTTTGGCTATAAAACGTCAGGCGGTCCAGGCTGCAGGACTGGATGATCCCTTGGCTTATTTACTTAAGCAGGAACATCATCTTGTCACTATAGATTCCAATATGTCAGGTGAATGGGCAAAAATCGCCTGCTGTGTTGTCGGTTTAAGAGGGTCACTGATAAGAAAAGATCCATTGGTAGGTAAGGCACTTACTCAGGCAATTCTGGAAGCAGGTCAATGGGTGCATCATAATAAGGAAGAGGCGGCTGAAATTTTTAAACCCTATGCGCCCAAGGCAACTGTTGGGCAGTTAACTGAAATTCTTGAATCAGAAGGAACTCATCAACAGGTTATTGGCAGCAATCTCCGGCAAAATGTATCTTTTTATGCACAGCAATTAAAACAAATAGGTGTTTTTCCTCTTTCTCTCGATATAAATGCGTATGCCGATAAAGTTACCGAGGACATTTTTGCTTTATGATTCAAAAAGTAAAAATGGCATATTGGCCGCAATTGGCAGCTTTTATAATGTGGTTTGGGACTGCTTTTCTTACCTATTTTATCAAAAATGCTGATGATTTTCCCAGAACAACTGAATTTGCCTGTCTATGTATCATTATAGCGTTTTTTTGTATAGTAACGCTTCCATTTAATAAAGTTAGATATTATGGACCATGGTTGCTGGCTCTGGCTCTTATTACAGGAGGATGGGAAATTGTACAGGCAAAGTGGTTATTACTGCCGCGTCCTTTTTTTGGTGCACCACAGGAATTGTTGGATGTATTCATAACAGATTGGTATCGTCTACTGGATTCCCTGTTACATTCCCTAACGTTGCTGTTGGGGGGATATATTTTTGGTTGTCTTATTGGCTTTTTAATCGGGATAGGAATGGGATGGTCTTTACGTTTTGGCTATTGGGCCCATCCTGTATTGAGGTTTTTTGGACCTTTGCCACCTGTAGCTTTTTTACCTTTACTTTTTGCCGTTATACCATCCAGTTGGTTGGCGGGTGAACTGTTAATGGCATTTGCCGCCGCTTTTCCTGTTGCAGTATTGACATGGTCAGGAATCGCAGGGGTCAATCCGGGATATTATGATGTTGCCCGAACGATGGGGGCAAGCTCATCCTTCTTGATTCGTCATGTTGCCATTCCTGCGGCTTTACCTTTTGTTTTTGTAGGGATGTTCATGGCTTTGGGTTCCTGTTTCTATATGCTTGTCGTAGCGGAAATGCTGGGGGTAAAAGCAGGCCTCGGGTTCTATATGCAATGGGCGCAGGGATGGGCTGCTTATCCAAATATGTATGCGGCTTTAATCATCATGGCGGTAATGTGCACAAGCTTCATGACCCTACTTTTTAAAATTAGGAATCGTTTACTGCGTTGGCAAAAAGAAAGTATTAAATGGTAGGGATGTATGGCAGAAAAACAAAGGATTGACATCACACATTTAAGTCATGGTTATAGTCTGGATAATGATGATTTGCCGGTATTGGATGATATTAATCTGACAATTGAACCACAGGAATTTGTTGTCATACTGGGCCCATCAGGATGTGGTAAATCAACATTGTTACGAATGATAGCGGGGCTTGAGCAACCTTTGAATGGATTGATTCAGGCAAATGGACAGGAAATTTCTGAGGCAGATCCATCAAGAGTGGTTGTTTTTCAGGATCCGACCCTATATCCATGGTTGACAGTCTGGGATAATGTCAATTTGGGTTTCAAAATCCGTAAGGTAAAGAACGATCATGCCGTTCAACTGATGCTTGAACTGATCGGGTTGAATAGTTTTAAAAATGCCTACCCTCGACAATTATCGGGTGGCATGGCACAAAGGGTGGCGTTGGCCAGAGCCTTGGTTAATGATCCAGGCATTCTTATTTTGGATGAACCACTGGGAAAATTGGACAGCCTGACTCGTATCACAATGCAAAAAGAGTTGGTTCATTTATGGCAACAAAGAAAATTCACGGCAATTATGGTAACCCATGATATTGAGGAGGCATTGTTACTGGCAACGCGCATTATTGTCATGCGGCATCGTCCAGCGCATATCATAGGTGAATTTCGGCTCAATATGGATTATCCAAGGCATAGAGACTCGGAAGAACTGATTAAAATTCGTAAAGATATTTTTCATCTTTTGGGTCATCAATCAGATTGGTAAAAATTAGATCTACCAGCATATTTAAACGTTCAACTTTTATTTAAAGAAATAGGATGAATTATAAAAATCATTATTAATCTTTGATGATTTTTATAATAAACTAGGAGCAATTTTAAGCTCCTAGTTTATCTGATAAGCTATATATTTATTTTTTATATTTTTTAATTGCGGTTTCAATTAATTCACAAGCTTTTGCCTTATTGTCCCAGCCTTGGATTTTAACCCATTTACCCTTTTCCAAATCTTTATAATGGGTAAAGAAATGTTCGATTTCTTGGCGGGTAATTTCTGGAAGCTCTGAAACTTCATGAATTTTCGAGTATAGAGGATGAATTTTATTGTGTGGAACACAGATCACTTTTTCATCCATGCCTGATTCATCCTCCATTTTTAAAACACCGATTGGACGGGCACGAATAACACAACCTGGAACCACCGCTTCCGGAATCAAAACCAGCATATCAATAGGGTCACCATCAGCTGCAAGGGTGTTGGGAATAAATCCATAGGCAGCAGGATAAGCCATGGGGGTAAAGACAATACGGTCAACAAAAACAGCACCGCTTTCTTTGTCAATTTCATATTTTACTTTTGAACCCTTGGGAATTTCAATAACAACATTAATATCATTAGGCACGTCTTTGCCCGGTGCAATCTTAGAAAGATCCATAATCATGTTCCATTATTATTTAAAACAGGAATACTAACGAATTGCCGTTGATTTATCAATATATTGAAACGGGTTAAATTTCTAAACAGGGATGACCTGATAGTTATATCTGGACTTTATCCTAACATTTTGGAAAAATTATAAAAATATATCTTAAAACTTTTGATAATATCAGGATTATGGATAAATGAAATTGAATGGAATGGGTAATAATCAAAGTTTTTTTCAGATAAACGTAAAGAAAACGCTTGCAAAAATGATTGTTTTGCGGCAAATATGAGCTGCGTCAACGCGCCTGTAGCTCAATTGGTTAGAGCCGACCGCTCATAACGGCCTGGTTGCAGGTTCGAGTCCTGCCAGGCGCAGACGCTTTTTATCCAGCCTGAGGGCAATAAAAGATAACGGTGATTGTCTCAGGTTCTTCCCCCTAAATATTCAATACTAGATAGATGATATAAGGAGCTTCTTAACGATGGCTGGGCCTCAATATGTATACGTGATGAAAGATTTGACAAAGGCTTATCCCGGTGGTCGTGAAGTGTTTAAAGGCATAACTTTGTCTTTTCTGCCTGGGGTAAAGATTGGTGTTCTTGGGGTCAATGGTGCGGGTAAATCAACTCTATTACGCATTATGGCAGGCAAGGATAAGGAATTTGGCGGGGAGGCCTGGGCAGCTGATGGAATCAGGGTTGGATATTTAGAACAAGAACCGCAGCTGGATGAAACTAAAACGGTTGGTGAAAATGTTGCCGAAGGTTTTGGCCCTTTAAAAAAGGCTGTTGATCGGTTTAACGAAATTTCAATGAAATTTGCCGAGCCGATGGATGATGACACCATGAATGCCTTGTTGGCAGAACAGGCTGATTTGCAAGAAAAAATTGATGCCGGTAATGGTTGGGAACTTGATCGTCAAATTGAAATTGCCCTTGATGCGTTACGTTGTCCACCAGCTGATGCAAGAGTCGATAAATTATCAGGAGGTGAGCGACGTCGTGTCGCTCTGTGTCGTCTGTTGCTGGAAAAACCAGATATTCTTTTATTGGATGAGCCGACAAATCATCTTGATGCGGAAAGTGTTGCATGGTTAGAACAGACATTACGGGAATATGCTGGTACCGTTATTCTGATTACCCATGATCGATACTTCCTGGACAACGTTACGAACTGGATTTTGGAAATTGAGCGTGGCCGTGGTTATCCATTCGAGGGTAATTATTCTTCATGGCTTGAACAAAAGCGCAAACGTCTGGCTCAGGAAGAAAAAGAGGAAAGTGCACGTCAACGGGCCCTGGCTGCAGAACAGCAATGGATCAATTCCTCACCAAAGGCACGTCAGGCGAAAAGCCAGGCCCGTATTGCAAAATATGAGGAAATGCTTTCTCAAAGCCAGGAAAAGGCAACAGGTGTTGCGGATATTTATATTTCTCCTGGCCCCCGTTTAGGTAATGTTGTTATTGAAGCGGATAATCTCAGCAAAGGATTTGGTGACCGTTTACTAATTGATAAATTGAACTTCAAATTGCCTCCTGGAGGGATTGTAGGGGTAATCGGTCCAAATGGTGCGGGTAAATCAACCCTGTTCAAAATGATTATAGGTGCTGATAAACCTGATGAAGGTGAGATACGTATTGGTGATACAGTAAAGTTGGGATATGTTGACCAGTCCCGTCATGAATTGGATCCCAATAAAACCGTATGGGAAGAAATTTCCGGTGGGACGGATGTCCTTTATCTGGGTAAGCGGGCAATTCCTTCGAGAGCCTATGTTGGAACATTTAATTTCAAGGGTTCGGATCAGCAGAAAAAGGTTGGTGTTCTATCCGGTGGTGAACGAAACCGCGTTCATCTTGCCAAAATGTTAAAACAGGAAAGCAATGTAATCCTGCTGGACGAACCAACCAATGATCTTGATCTCGATACTTTGCGTGTTCTTGAGGAAGCTTTGGAGGAATTCCCCGGTTGCGCTGTGGTCATTAGCCATGACCGATGGTTTCTGGATCGTCTTGCAACTCATATCCTTGCATTTGAAGGGGATAGCCATGTCGAATGGTTTGAAGGCAATTTTGAAGCGTATGAAGAGGATAAGCGACGGCGTCTGGGCCCTGATGCAACAGAACCTAGTCGTATCAAATATCGTCCAATTTCACGATAATTTCGGTTATTATTGATTTAAATTGAAAAAGCCCATATGATTTTTGTCATGATGGGCTTTTTATGTAAGTTTTGATATCTGTGAACTGGTTGGATTTAAGAACTTCACGTTTGATTTTATCGCCGGTAAATTGGCAGGATATGCCGGATATTTTGGCTTTAAAAACGGATGTTTTGACCTTTAGTAGTATGTTGGGTGGTGTTCGAACTTCATGGCAAGTGCAAAAGGAAATGGCTGAGGATATTCTTTATTGGGGATCTCATAGGATTGGCATATATACTGTTCGCAAGCATATTCAAAATAGAACAGGTCAATTTTTGGGAATAACAGGGATACACTTGCGCAATGATAACCGTGGGCATGCATTGAGATTTGCACTATGGGGATGGGCGCAAGGGAAAGGATATGCCCGTGAGGCAGCATTTGCTGTGTTGTCGGCCGCCCATGAGCGTGGGTATCAACGGATAGTGGCGGTTACCAAAGAAAGAAATATAGCCTCTCGTCGTATTCTTGGAAGTATTGGCATGAATGTTGAAGAGCAATTCATGCGTCATGGATACAAGATGCTAACTTATGTCAGTGTATTATCGTAGAGAGAATGACTGTATAGTCCGACCAAAATTTCAAATGATGTAATGTATATTGTAATTTTTATGCAGACATGAAAAATCCAGAATACGGACAAAAAAAATTTTTTTCAGTTAAAGGCACATCCGTATTCCAGATTTCAGGTTTTTTAAAGAATTATACTTATGAATAAATTATGCTGTTACCTTTTTTGGATTGGAGCCTTTGGCACCGTAATATAGAATAAATGCGTAACAAATCAGGGTTAGAAAGAATGCATGCTGAATTCCAATAGCATCGCTTAGCATTCCCTGAATGAACGGTACGACTGCACCACCAACAATAGCCATAACTAACAAACTCGATGCCTGTTCTGTTAGAGGGCCCATTTCTGCAATACCGAGTGAGAATATGGTTGGGAACATTATAGAGTTGAACAACCCAATCGCCACGATGGAATAAACCGCAACGTACCCTGTGCTAAACATGGTTGTCAATAATAGACAGAGATTGATAATTGCACACCAACTTAGCATTTTACTTGGCGAACTTTTGACCATCACGGCTGATCCAACAATCCTGCCAACCATGGTGCCTCCCCAGAATAAAGTAACATATTGTGCAGCTTGCTGTTCAGACATTCTGCCGATTTCTGGCAAGGTCAGATAATTTATCATAAAACTGCCCAATGCGACTTCGGCACCAACATAACAGAAGATTCCTATGGCGCCCAAGACTGCATGAGGATGTTTGAACACGTCAGAAAGTTTATAGTTTTGTTTCTGTTGGTTTTGATTGTCGTCTTTGTTGGTAGGTAATTTAAAGATTGCTACAAAGCCAGCCAGTAAAACAAGGATAATTCCAAGCACTGCATAAGGTGTTTGAACAGATTTAGCTTGTTCTTTACGATACTGTTCAATTTTAGTATTGGTTGAATCAGAAATATGTTGTTTGAGCTGTGTGAGATTTTCCTGATCAATTGGTTGCAATTTCAGGGTTGAAAAGCTTTCAAGAGCTTCAACCAAGGACCCGGTTGGAATTTGGTCAATTTGTTCAGCGGTGAAATGACTTAATAAGCTTAATTTTTTTTCAGTTGGTATATTGTTTAGTGTTGTTCCAATTAATTCGGGTGAAAATTTTTGAAATTCTTGTTGGATTAGGGAATCCGGAAGCTTTTCGTATATATAAGGAGGTATGTTCTTCAAAGCATATGCAACATTTTCATTGGAGGCCTTTGCAAAAATTGCCTCTATATCATTTGTTGGATTATTTTCAAGAGTTGAAATCAACTGGATGGTCTGTGGATCGGATGCAATCCTGTTGGGTATTGTATAAGCGGCACCGGTTAAGATTAGAATACTGCCAAGATAAGGAGCAACAGTCGTCCCAAGGGCATTCAAGGCCTGGGCCATGTTAAGGCGGCTAGAACTTGTTTTTTGTGGCCCTAAAAGTGTGACATAAGGATTGGCTGAAACTTGCAGGATGGTAATGCCGGTTGCCAAAATAAATAGGGCAAGAAGGAAAAAGTAGTAATTCGCAATTGTTGCTGCCGGCCAGAATAAAAATGTTCCAATGGCGGCAATAATCAATCCGGTAATGATTCCTTTTTTATAACCAAGTCTGGATACAATTTTGCCTCCTGGAACAGACATTAAAAAATATGCTCCAAAAAACGTGAATTGCACCAGCATCGCTTGTGTGTAATTAAGGTTAAAGACGGTTTTGAGATGTGGAATTAAAATGTTGTTTAGACAGGTTAAGAAACCCCACATGAAAAACACGATTGAAATAACACTTAAGGCAATAGGGTAATTGGTAAATTTATTGTCTTGAGTTGTTATGGTTGACGCTTCATTTGAAGAATGACTCATAAACTTAATTCCCTTGTTATTTAGGGTTATATTTTATATCAAGATGGTTTCTTTTTTAAGGTAAATATAGAAAGGCAATATTTATTTAACAAGAACTCATAAATTATAGCAAAGCATAAAAAGTGTCTGTTAAAAAGGTTTTTTTTTAATTAAACCGTAAAAAATGCCACGAAATTCTTAATCTTGAATTGCTATTTGATGATCCATTTATTTTTTTGCGAATTACGCTTTTCCCAACCTTTTTCTTCAAGCTCTGGTTTATCCCGGATCGTTTGTGGATATCCAACACAGAGGTAAGCGATAAATTCAAGGGTTTCCGGTATTTCAAGAATCTGATGTATATCCTTTGGTGTTATGATGGAAACCCATCCAACGCCTATACCATAGGCTCTGGCAGCTAACCAGAAGCTATATATGGCCATAACAGTTGAGTAAGCGGTGGTTTGCGGCATTGTCTTGCGTCCTAGGCCTTTGCCCTGATCGGGATTGCGTTCGGAAAAAACAGCAATATGATGTGGAGCGTCATCCATTCCGGATAGTTTTAAAGAATTGTAAAGCTTTTGTTTATCGGAACTGTAATCACGGCTTGCCTGTAAATTATTTTTTTTAAAAACATTATGGATTTTCTGTCGCAATTCGGGTCTGTTAATTTTGATAAAGTACCAGGGTTCACTCAATCCAACAGAAGGTGCCTTACATGCAAAAGACAATAATTGATCCATTATTTCGTCAGGTATAGGATCTGGTTTAAAATGCCTGACATCCCTTCGCCAAGTGAACAGCTGTTCAAGTTCATTTATAAAATGATCTGAAAAACGCTCTTTAGTCATGATTACTGGCAGGATAATTATTATGCCATCATAAAATATTTTATGATGGTCAATTTAATTTAGGAATGGTTTTGAAGTTGGCGTTTTAAGGCTGCAATCAAAGCGGATACATCATTTTGATGACGTGCAATAAAAGATGTGTAATCTCCTCTTTGAGTTACGGCAAGTGACGCATTTTCACCAATAATATCAACAACCATTGGGGAGCCATTTTTAATTTCAATAATCCACTGAATGACGACATCTGGCTGTTTTGGACGTTTCAAGGTAGTCTGAATGGATTTTTTGTTTCCCTCTGTTGACGTAATTTCGCCAATGGTAAATGAAACCCCTTTATATTCTCCAAGCCGATTGGTAATTGAATTAACGAGTACCTGATGAAAAAGCTGGGTATATTCTTGTTGCTGGTCTGAAGTGGCGACCCTCCAAAAACGCCCCAGACAGAATTTCGCGATACCATCGACATCAACATATTTATTCAAAATAGGCAGAAATTTTTCTTTTTGTTCAGTCTTCGAATAATCTGCATTTACAATGGCAACCATTTCATTCCCGGTGGATCGCAGCCACTCTTTCAACTGATTGTCGGAATAGGTGGCTTCTGAAGCATGAACTTGGGTTATAAGAGGGAAAATCGCTTGTTTTGAAACAACGTTCCCAGCAAGGAGAATACCGCTAATCGCAAGTGCAGGAAAAAAGATTTTACAGGGATGAATTTTCAAAATATAGCTCCTAAATTATTTAACATACCATGCAGGGACAGTTGCTCTATGATCCTCGATAAGTGCTTTGATTTCAGCATCTTGCTGTTGTTGATAGGCACTTCGGATGGTTGCGTAAGGATCCAAAGAATCCTGTTGCAATTGATTCATCGCATCAAGATAATCAGCCCTCGAACTTATTACACCTAAAATATTATATGCCCAGTTAAAAGTTATCAAGCCATATCCTCTGGGGACATAATTCCATGGTGACAGACCAACCGCAATGATGGATCCCCCACCTTCACGTAGAGAGGTTGGTCCCATGAAGGGAACGAATAGATAGGGACCTGATTTTACGCCCCAACTGGCCAGAGTCATACCGGGGGTGGTGTCATGATGTTTATATCCAGCCATTTCGGCTACATCTATTAATCCTCCAATTCCGGCCACCATGTTTATACACCAACGGGCAAAAGCATCTCCAGCGCGTCTTGATTTACCTGCCCCGACATCTGAGAAAAAGACAACGGGTTCATCCATGGTGCGTATCATATTGCTGAGTGATTTCCGGACCACTTTTGGCACCGCCCATACATACGCTTTGGCTACAGGTTTCAGCGTATATTTATCCATTTTTATTGTAAAATTGTACATTTTACGATTGGTTGGCTCATATTTGTCATTATTATGTTTATATTCAGCCAAGGCTTCAGGATCTTTTGGTGGCGGATTACTGCATCCATTCAGAAAAATGCCAAGACAGCCCAGAAAAGTTAAGCAAGGTAATAAAAAATTCTTTTTTTTCAGTTCGGATGATTTTGGAAAATTAAAGAAAGAAAATAGGGTGAAATTCATGGCAACCTTTGTTAACTTTTAATTCGTTATAACAATTTTAAATTTTGATCATACAATTTAAATGAATTAAATAAATAATCATAACAATTTAGGCAATAACAATTCAGAACATAGCAGATTCATCATTAAACAACAGAAAAAAGAATTTGTATTAATTAAAATTGAGACATGAAAGATCTGATTGTGGTAATAAAACAACAAATAACTAAAGATCTTTTATGTTATGCTCATGTCTCAAAATTAAGAATCTGATCCAAACGATTATATAGAAAATTGTTGAAATTAAATTCCACGATTATGTTTAATATAATCCCATGCAGCATTAATTTTTACGATTTTTTGGTTTGCCTTTTCAATTTCCTTTGGATCTCCTCCTTTTGCTGCAATAAGGTCAGGGTGATAGATGCGAACAAGTTCACGCCAACGGTTGCGGATAGTTTCGGTATCCGTTTTAGGATCAACCCCAAGTATTACGTATGCATCAGGTTCGTCAGAAACAGAACGGGGACTGCCTCCTTGGGTTGCATAATCCCATACTCGTTCTGAGAGACCGAATATATGCTGGATATGTCGCAAATATTTTTCTTCAAGCGGATGAAGAGGTTCCGATTTTTTTAAATCAGAACGGGCCAGCATATATAGAAGGATAAAAACATTTTCAAGTTTGCCTTTTTCCTCTTGGAAATTGTGTTTAAGAATTTTTGCAAATTTTGGATAATCATCAACTCTTGAACGGGCCCGATCAAAAAGCATACCTATTTGCTTTTCTTGTTGTGGTGGAATATGAAGATGATGTTTAAAATAATCAACCTCACTTCGGTTGACCGGACCATCACATTTGGCAAGCTTGGCAGATAAAATGATGAGACATAATGCCATAACTTGCTCTTTTTTACCGGCATTTGAGGCCATTTGCACAGCAATATAGGTGCTGGCACCCACAAGATCGGGAGAGATCTTATGTTTCCATTGTTCAACCCATCCTCCCAAAGGTGGATTTAACAGTTTGTTTTTATCTGCAGCATGACCAATGGCAGCACCTAGTAATGCTCCAAGAGGACCACTTGTTGCGAAGCCGGCGATTGTTCCAAAAATTTTTCCAAAAACAGGCATTGAATTAATATAATAGAATTAAACTTGCTTCATTCTATTATTCTTTTGTTAAAAGGCAAATTTATTTTAAAAGTTTTCGTGGCATATATTATCTGTAATATGAGGGATAATTTATTTATTTAATTACAGTCAATGATTTTTATTGAAAAAAAAGTTGGAAAAATCAAATAACTATATTTGTTTTAATATAAAATGTAACGCTGTTAATCTTAGCATAGAGGATAGCGGATGATTTGCACACCGTTTTGCATCAATTTCAGTAATCAAATGAAGCAGGGTAAGATTTTTTGATACCGCCATTTGATCTAGAATATCCCAAAAGTCCTGTTCCAGAGCGATGCTTGTGCGATGGCCAGAAATTTGAAAACTGCGTTTTTTTAAATAATGTCGTGACATGATTTTTGATTGGCTTGCAATTATATGGATATCATAAATTGATCAAATGCCCATTGGGCTGTTTCCTTGATAATAGCATTATCATGATTTTTCCAATTTATTATTAGTGGTAAAAGATTTTCTATATTTGAATTACCTGCCGCAATCAGGATATTCCTGATAAATCGTAAATGACCAATACGCTTTACAGGAGATCCAGTGAAAAAACTTCTGAAATCTTCCTCATTGAATTGAAGAAATTTTGCAAGTGGGGGTGAAACAAGTTCGGTTCGAGCCTGTAACTTGATGTGACGACTTTGACTGGCGAAACTATTCCATGGACAGACAGCCAGACAATCATCACAACCGTAAATTCGATTTTGCATAGCCTTACGAAATTCAATGGGGATACTGCCGGCATATTCTATAGTGAGATATGAAATACAGCGTTTTGCATCCAGTTTAAAAGGCTCGGGAAAAGCCTGAGTTGGACAGGAAACCAAGCATTTTTTACAGGAACCACAATGTGATTTGCTTGCAGGTAGAGGGGGAATATGAAGGGTGGTCAATATCTCACCTAAAAAAAGCCAACTGCCAAATTGACGGGAAACCAGATTTGTATGTTTTCCCTGCCAACCTAAACCTGCCTTTTGCGCGAGAGGTTTTTCCATGATGGGTGCCGTATCGACAAAAACCTTAACCTGTTCATTATTTGAATAATATTTTGTCTCTTTTAATATAAATTGGGCTAAATGTTTCAGCCATCCCTTGATTATATCATGATAGTCCCGATTACGGGCGTAAACAGATATATTAGCACATTCAGGATGTTTAAGATTTTCCAGGGGATTTTCCCTGGGGCCATAATTTACTCCCAAGACAATTGCCGTTTTCACTTCCGGCCATAAATGGTGGGGACTGGAACGATAATATAGACGATCTTCCAACCACTGCATGGTTCCATGCCGTTTGAGAGAAATGAATTCCTTAAGCAAAACCGCTTTTTCTGGTGGTAGAGATGCTTCACAAATGCCACATTGATCAAATCCCAATTCAATCGCTTTTTTTTGAATAAGTTTGGAAAAATTTTTAGGTAGCATGAAGATATGAATATATAACTACATCAATTGTAATTCAGATTATCTATTTTATAGAATAGGTTTGTATATTCAAACAAGTTTTCTTTAAGTGTAAAAAACATTCTTAAA
>NZ_JAXOQA010000020.1:0-29584 GCF_047307945.1 Commensalibacter sp. A3DC
AAATCATTGAATTAATTAAGGTGATTGAATACGAATTGGTTGAAATATATTCGTATTCAATCAATTCAGACTAAATTCTTTCGACAGTATATTTTTCTCGAAGGCTTTGTATAATTTCCTCTGCATGTTCTGCACTGCGTGCTTCCGCCATAATTTCGAGAATGGCCGATTGAACGCTTGAGGTCGAGAATAACCGTTGATGTGATACCTCTATGATATTTCCACCCTTTTCAGTTCCTATAATGTGGGAAATGTCAGCCAATACACCTGGACGATCAGGAATTGAGAATCTTAGACGTAATAGTCTTCCTTCCCGTAGGAGGGTTCGAAGTAGGGTGTTGGCCAATATACGTGTATCAATATTTCCCCCGCTGATGGGAAAGGCAATATTTTTACCCTTAAACCGTTCTGGATAGGTTAGAATGGCAGCCAGACCACTTGCCCCCGCTCCTTCGGTAATTTGCTTGGCATGTTCCGCTACAAGGGTTATAGAATCCTCAATGGCCTCCTCTGGGACGGAAACGATATCTTCCACATATTTTTCTATGACTTCAAAAGGATAAAAACCTAGTTTGCGAACGGCTATACCTTCCGCAATGGTTGCACCGCCAGGCGGTTTTAACGCTTTATGGGTGGCAAAGGAATATGAAAAATAACGATCGCTTTGAACACCAATTATTTTTGTGTAGGGTCTTAAAGCGGCAGCTACAACAGCACATCCTGAAATCAGTCCACCCCCGCCAACGGGAACAATCAGGTAATCAAGATCTGATTTTGTATCCTCGAAAATTTCCAGTGCCAATGTTCCCTGTCCAGCCATGACTGCGGGATCATCATAAGGATGAATGAAAACACGTCCATCTTCCTTGGCGAGTTGATTGGCATATTGGGTGGCCTCGGTAAAATCTTCACCTTCCAAAACAATCTTGGCACCCCAGGCCGCAGTTCGGTTGATTTTTGTCACAGGTGTGAATTTCGGCATGACAATAATCGCATCAATGCCTAGTAATTGTGCATGGCGTGCAACGCCTTGGGCATGGTTGCCGGCTGAAACGGTGATAACCCCCCGTTTTTTTTCCTCTTCAGTCAGCAGGGCAAGTCGGTTGGCAGCGCCACGTTCCTTGAAAGAGCCAACGGCTTGAAGATTTTCAAGTTTCAAGGTGATATCTGCATTTACTCTTTTTGACAGGGACTGACAAAACAGGGTAGGAGTGCGGATAATATTTTTATTTATCCGTTGCGCCGCATCATGGACGTCGTTAATTGAAATCATAATAGTATAAATCAGGGGTTAAGCGTAGATAACATCAAGGATTTCATAAGATCGATCTCCCCCAGGTGCAGGGACAGAGATCGTTGCTCCTTTTTCCTTACCGATCAGAGCCTTGGCCAAAGGGGATGAAATTGACAATAGACCTAATTTGATATCGGCTTCATGAAGTCCAACAATTTGAAAGGTGGACTCTTTTTCTGTTTCTTCATCAATCAAAACAACTTTTGCACCAAATTTAACAGTGTTTCCTGATAGGCTTGATGGATCGATAACCTGAGCCGATGAAATTATCTGTTCAAGTTCCAGTATGCGTCCTTCAGTAAAAGACTGGCGTTCACGCGCCGCTTCATATTCTGCATTTTCAGAAAGGTCGCCATGACTGCGTGCCTCAGCGATCGCACGTATAATTTCTGGCCTTTCTTTATCTTTAAGTCTGCGTAGCTCTTCTTCCAGACGTCGTAGCCCTTGAGCCGTCATTGGAAATTTTTGCAAAGTTGAATGTCCTTTAAGAAACAAATTAAGAATATTATATAAATACAATTGTTATTATAAACATATTTTTCTATAAAGAAAATTTTTGTAGCATATTACATTATTTTATTTCTAAATCAATTCTCAATCTCTATATTTGATTTCATGTATCATAAAAAGTTATGCTGGGCAGATCACTCCCGATGGAAATCCCGTCTTTCAACCCATGAAGATGAATGGCTGTTCAATTCGGAATCTTTGACAAAACGGTTAATTCGTTTAAGTCGAAATCAATTTTCATTAAAGCGTCTGTCTGAACAAAAACAAAAAATCAGGGAAGATGAATGCGGGATATTAGAGGTTGGTTATCCAAGTCTGAAACAGGTCAGGCAGGTTGTTTTGGAGGGACAAGGTCAAGCCTGGATATATGCCCGTAGCATTATCCTGTCCAAAGGGGAGGATTGCAGGGGAAACCTTTTTCAGGCAATTGGCAATAAACCGCTCGGGTCTGTATTATTTCAAAAAGATGTTTTTGAAAGGTCAAAAATTGAAATAACAAAATATCCTAGAGAACTCCTGCCAATTGATTATCGCCATTTTGGTTTATGGGCAAGAAGATCGGTATTCATTTGTTCCAGTCAATCAGTACTTGTGCAAGAAGTATTTTTACCGGATTTATGGAAACATATAGTCAATAAAAAAAAGCAGGTTTATAATAATCACCTGCTTTAGTTAAGAAAATGACCTTAGAATTTTAATGATTAAAATAAGATTGCAGCGGGGCCACGTCCAGTTTGCCTTCACGCAAAGCCGCAATGGCATGGACGGCGGCGGCGGCACCTGCCATAGTTGTATAGTGGGGTATATTATGGGTCAGCGCGGAATGGCGTATGTCGAAACTATCGGCGGTTGCCTGTGCACCCTGAACAGTATTGATAATTAGCTGGACTTCTCCGGAAAGGATCGCGTCGACACAGTGTGGACGACCCTCCAATACCTTGTTAACCACCTTGGCTTCAATACCAGCATTCTTTAAGGTTTCGGCTGTTCCACGTGTGGCCAGAATTTTAAATCCCATTTCTGTCAGTTTTCTGCCCAGAGGCAATAGAGAGGGGCGATCACTATGACGTACCGAAAGGAAAACATTGCCTGTTAAGGGTAAGGTTACACCGGCACCCAATTGAGATTTTGCAAAGGCACGTTCAAATGACGTGTCAATACCCATGACTTCACCTGTAGATCGCATTTCAGGGCCGAGAATGATATCTACATTGGGAAACCGCGCAAAGGGGAACACCGCTTCTTTAACGGCGACATGACCTCTAACAGAACGCTGTTTTAACGAAAAGGATCTCAATTTTTCCCCGGCCATGATTCTTGCCCCAATCTTGGCAATGGGTACCCCGGTTGCCTTTGCAACAAATGGAACAGTTCTTGAGGCGCGTGGATTGACTTCCAATATGAATATTTCATTATTCTTGATTGCATATTGTACATTCATCAATCCAACAATTCCCAAAGCTTTTGCCAGGGTCGTGGTTTGTGCCTGCAATTCTGTTACCAGGGCGGGTGAAAGGGTGTAAGGTGGAATAGAGCAGGCACTGTCACCAGAATGAATGCCGGCTTGCTCGATATGTTCCATTACACCGGCGACATAGACATCCTCTCCATCGGCCAGACAGTCTACATCGGTTTCAATGGCATCATTAAGATATTGGTCAATCAATAATGGGCCGGAAGATACATCGACACCAGCAGAGGAAAGAACCTCATTCAGATAACGATGCAGACTATTTCTATCATGGACAATTTCCATGGCTCGTCCGCCCAGCACATATGAGGGGCGAATAACCACTGGATAACCGATTTTTTCCGCAATTATTTCGGCATCTTCGGCATTATGAGCAATTCCATTTGACGGTTGCCGTAAACCAAGTTTTTGTAACAGGGCCTGAAAACGTTCCCGATCTTCTGCAAGATCAATAGCATCCGCTGGAGTACCCAATAGGGGGATGTTAGCTTCTTCCAGTGCTTTGGAAAGTTTAAGTGGCGTTTGTCCACCATATTGCACGATACATCCCTTTAAGACCCCTTTTTCCTGTTCGCGACGAATAAGCGCAATGACATCTTCTGCCGTTAGAGGTTCAAAATAAAGACGGTCAGACGTGTCATAATCGGTTGAGACAGTTTCAGGGTTGCAATTGACCATAATGGTTTCATATCCCGCTTCCCTTAAAGCATATGAAGCATGAACACAGCAATAATCAAACTCAATGCCCTGTCCAATACGGTTGGGGCCACCCCCCAAAATGACGATTTTTTCACGATCAGTTGGATGGCTCTCGCAAATTGGTGTATTAAAACCACCCTCATAGGTTGAGTACATATAAGAAGTGGAAGAGGCAAATTCACCCGCGCAGGTGTCAATTCGTCTGTAAATTGGATTAACGTTGAGTTTTTGACGATATTGAGCTATTTCCTTTTCTGACTTTTGTGTCAATTCTGCAAGCTGTTTGTCAGAAAATCCCATAGCCTTAATATTTCTTAGTTCAAATGGGTCAGAGGGCAATCCGTTTTTCTCGATCTGATTTTCAACAAGAATAATCTGTTGAAGTTGTTGTAAAAACCATGGATCAAAATGGCAGGCTTCATGGATACTTTCCAGTGAGATTCCCGCACGGATGGCTTGAGCGGCCACTAGAATTCGATTGGGTCTTGGTTGGGAAAGAGCTGCACGGAAAGAATCTTCGTCACCATCTCCGGGAATGGTTACCGGATTAAGTCCCGTCAAACCGATTTCCATAGAACGCAGACCTTTTTGAAGTGCTTCCGGGAAGCTACGTCCGATAGCCATCGCCTCACCAACAGATTTCATGCTTGTATTGAGCAGGGCAGGGGTACCAGGAAATTTTTCAAAGGTAAAGCGGGGAATCTTAACTACAATATAATCAATGGTTGGCTCAAAAGAAGCAGGTGTTGTTTTGGTAATATCGTTTTTGAGTTCGTCAAGGGTGTAACCTACCGCCAATTTGGCCGCAATTTTGGCGATGGGAAAACCGGTGGCCTTTGAAGCCAGAGCGGATGAACGCGAAACCCGGGGATTCATTTCAATAATGACCATACGTCCATTTTTTGGATTCAGACCGAACTGAACATTTGATCCACCTGTATCAACCCCAATCGCTCTCAGGCATGCAATCGAGGCATCCCGCATGCGTTGATATTCTTTATCGGTGAGAGTCAGTGCCGGTGCGACGGTGATTGAATCCCCGGTATGAATTCCCATGGGGTCAATATTTTCGATGGAACAGATGATGATACAGTTATCCGCCTTATCACGGACCACCTCCATTTCATATTCTTTCCATCCAACAATACTTTCCTCAATCAGGACTTCTGTTGTTGGAGAGGCATCCAAACCCGCACTGATGATATTTTCAAATTCATCCGTGTTGTATGCAATACCGCCCCCAGAACCACCCAGAGTAAAAGATGGACGGATGACCACAGGTAATCCAATCTCTTTTAAGGATTCTCTTGCTTCTTCCATAGAATGAGCAATGGCGCTGCGAGGGCTTTCAATACCAATGGCATCCATGGTCTCACGAAATTTCAAACGATCTTCCGCCCGGTCGATAACATCGGCTTTTGCGCCAATCAGCTCAACATTATTTTTTTCTAGAAAACCTGATTTTGCAAGGGAAATGGCGGTATTTAAAGCTGTCTGTCCCCCCATGGTTGGTAAAATGGCATCGGGTTTTTCTTTCAGAATAATGCGTTCTACCGTTTCAGGAGTAATTGGCTCGATATAGGTTGCATCAGCCATATCAGGATCTGTCATGATTGTCGCGGGATTCGAATTCAATAAAATTACGCGATACCCTTCTTCCTTCAGGGCCTTACAGGCTTGGGCACCCGAATAGTCGAATTCGCAGGCCTGGCCAATAACAATTGGACCAGCACCAATAATCATGATTGAAGATATATCAGTTCTTTTAGGCATATTGGTTACTCTATGATCTTTTATGGGAAGAGGAATGCTGATCCATCAATTCAACAAAGCGTTTGAAAAGATAATGGCTATCGGTTGGGCCGGGGCTTGCTTCTGGATGATATTGTACGGAAAAGGCCGGATAAATCTTTGAGGCAATCCCTTCGTTGGAATGGTCGAACAAATTGATATGCGTTTCGTGTACGGTATCGGGTAAGCTTTTGGGATCAACAGCAAAACCGTGATTTTGGCTGGTAATTTCAACCTTGCCCGTCTTTAAATCTTTAACAGGTTGATTTGCCCCGCGATGTCCCTGATCCAGTTTGTAAGTTTTACCGCCCAAGGCATGAGCCAAAAGCTGATGGCCAAGACAAATTCCGAAAATTGGAATATTTCTTTTTAGCAACTCCCTTAAAACTGGAACTGTATAATGAGCTGTTGCCGCTGGGTCTGCAGGCCCATTCGAAAGGAAAACACCATCAGGACTATAGCTCAATATTTCCTCAGTTGATACTGTAGCGGGAACAACGACAAGATCACATCCGACATTGACAAGATTACGAAAAATATTATATTTTGCACCGTAATCAATGGCCACGACTTTATAGGCAGGCTTGTTTTGATTTTTTTTATCGCTTTTCCAGCACCAGACATTTTTTTTCCAGGAATGGGATTTTGGACAAGTAACCTCTTTTGCGAGATCCATTCCCTTTAATCCAGGCCATCTTTTAATTTCTTTCCGTAAAAATTCCAGATCAAAATTTCCGTCTTCAGGCCAGAAGATCAAAGCATTTTGTGGACCTTTTTCACGGATAAGGAGGGTAAGGGCACGAGTGTCAATTCCATAAATTCCTGTCACATTTTGCTTTTTAAGCCAGCTGTTTAAATGACTGGTCGATCTCCAGTTGGAAGGTTCAGTAATTTTTTCTTTGATGATCAGTCCTTTTGCAACAATTGTATCTGCCTCGTTATCATCGTCGTTAGTACCTACATTTCCAATGTGTGGAAAGGTAAAGGTAATAAGCTGGCCAGCAAAAGATGGATCTGTGAGGGTTTCTTGATATCCCGTCATTCCGGTAGAAAAGCAGATTTCTCCAAGGGCAAGGTTGTTTTTTGAAGAATGGGCACCAAATCCCATTCCCCACAAGACGGTTCCATCCTCCAGTAAAAGAATGGCATTTGCTTTTGATGGGCGTTGGGTCTTTAAGCTGATAGAATTATCGTCATAATTATTTTTTTCAGGTTGCAAATCTTTTAAAGTTAATCCTGTTGCTTGTATTATTGTAGCCCAGTGTTTAGAAGGAATGGCATGAGCCTGCTTCCATTTGCGAATTGCTTCGGTAGAGACTCTGGCAATCTTGGCCGCCTTTTCAATACCGCCGAGCTTGGAAATAACTGTGTCAATATCTGTCATGTCCCTAGACCTTATGTTGGACGAATATAATTATTAATATTATATGTATATAGGATTGGGAAAAAAAATCCCAGCACTGAATGTAAATAAATATGATGGGAATTTTTTTCCTTATCAAAAAATGCTATACTTTAAGAATGGAGAAAGAAATGAGTTTGCGTGAACGTTTTAAAGAAGAATTGAAAACTGCCATGAAGGCTAAAGAGGCAGGGAAAGTCGCCACGTTACGGATGATTGGGGCCAAATTGAAGGATCTGGATATTAATGCTCGTCCAAAGGGCATTGATCAGGTTGGCGAAGATGAAATTATCGCAATGCTTAAAAGTATGGTAAAGTCCCGTCGTGAATCTGTGGAAATGTACCAAAAGGCAAATCGTCAGGATTTGGTTGAAAAGGAGCAGGGGGAAATCACGATTATTGAAACGTTTTTGCCTGCGCAACTAAATGAAGATCAAATGCGGGACGTTGTAGATGAGGCAGTGGAAAAGACAGGAGTCTCGTCTATTAAGGAAATGGGCAAGGTTATGGGTTACCTAAAGGAAAATTATGGTTCTGTTCTTGATTTTTCTAAGGTAAACGGATTGGTGAAGGCTAAACTCTCTTAATTTATTTAGGGTGATTTGTGGCGTTTGATCAAAGATTTCTGGAAGAATTGCGGCAACGTATCCCGATTCATACCGTTATCGGACGGAAAGTAAAACTTACTCGTTCAGGGCGTTTCTGGAAAGCGTGTTGTCCTTTTCATGGGGAGAAAACACCTTCGTTTTATATTTATGAGGATCATTTTCATTGTTATGGATGTGGTGTCCATGGTGATGTCATTTCCTTTGTTATGCAAAGTGAGGGAAGAACCTTTGGTGAGGCAATTAAAGAGCTTGCCGCGCTGGCGGGATTGGATATTCCTGAACAGACATATCAGGACAGGCAAAGGATTGAAAAACAGCATAGTTTATACGATGTTATGCTTGCCGCACAGGATTATTATCGTTTGGCCCTAGATACACCTTTGGCTAAGACAGGTAAGCAATATCTACTTGAACGTGGAATTCTGAAAGAAACTTTTGAAACGTTTAAACTGGGATGGTCTGGAGATGGTCGTGGAGGTCTTATCCATTTCTTAAAGGAAAAAGGATATGATCTTGAACTTATTGGTGAGGCTGGACTTCTACGAAAAAAATCTGATACTGAATGGGGTGGGGAGCTATTTTTTAATCGAGTAATTTATCCCATTCATGATCGTAAGGGTCGACCTATCGCTTTTGGCGGAAGAATTATTGGCGATGGACAGCCGAAATATTTGAATAGTCCGGAAACCCCTTTATTTTCAAAGCGTCGTACCTTATTTGGGCTAAATCATTTATCATCACTTTTTGTGAGAAAGGAGGTGGATCCATTATATAATACAGTTCTCGTTGTTGAAGGGTACATGGATGTCATTGCGTTATATCAGGCAGGATTTTATGGAGCGGTTGCACCATTGGGTACGGCTTTGACAAAAGATCAGATGGGTTTGTTATGGCGTGTAACCCCCGAACCTGTTCTCTGTTTTGATGGGGACAGGGCTGGGCACAAGGCCATGTTGCATGCAGCTGAGGAATCTTTACCGATTTTAACTTCTGAACATACATTGAATTTTTTGACACTTCCCGAAGGTGAGGATCCTGACAGTTTTGTTAAGAATCAGGGTGGAGAGGCATTTTTAAAGCTTATTCCTAAAAAACAATCCTTATGTGATGCCATATACGGGATTGTATCGGCTCATGTGGATATAAAATCCCCTGAACAACGGGCTGCGTTGAAAACGCGGCTAATTTCAATTGCTCAGCATATTGATGACAAGATTCTGTCAAAGGAATATCGCCGTATTTTATTGGATCGCTTTTATCAGCAATTCTATCCAAAAGCCGACCGATATGGAACATTTGCAAAAAAAACTGATGTAAATTTGTCAAATCGGATTCAAAAAATTGATAAGGAACAGATTGATTATAAAAGGATTTGCATTTTATTCGCTATCTTGCTGCATTATCCAGAACTTCTTTTTTCTGTGGAGTCCGCTTTTTGTCAGCTAGACTTGCCTGCAAAATTTATTAAGTTGAGAGAATTTTTTGTTGGAATTCCTTTTGAAGGAACGACCTTAGATGATAGAATAAATTTCCTTGAAAAAGAGGGTTTTTCTGATTTAATTAATGCAATTAATGATGAATTTTCTATTTCTTCTTCAGATCAATTATCGCAAAAATTTGATTTACATTTAATTGAAAAACAATGGTGGCATTTCTATGGGTTATTGAATATTCAGGAACTTGAAAACCAGGTTGAGCTGGCTCGCAAAGCATGGGTTGAATCTCCAGATGAACAGCATCAGAATATTTTTGTCGCACGTGTAAAAGCCCTTGAAATTGCCAGGACAGGTTCAAACAATGAACGGGAGGATGATTTCTTATAATAATTGTTAGCTAGGGATATGATAAAGACTTGATTTATCTTTCCGTAGATATCATGTCTAATATATGTTGCTTTAGATTTGGCTGTAAATGTTGTTTAGTAATTCTTTATAGTATTCATCGTGCGAAAGTCAGTTTTGTGAGCCAATGTTAATATTAGCAAGCATATAAATTTTATAAATAATTTAAAGCATACCTTAAAGGTAAGTTTGAAGTTAAGGTTTAGGTAGAATTAGGAAGCTTTTTTGAGGCAAAAATGGCAGTCACAACACCATCTAAAATTGAAGAAAATTCAAGTGATAACGATACAAATGTTTTGGATACACAATCCGCTGTTGTAAAACGTTTGATAAGTAAAGGGAAAGAGCGCGGTTACGTAACTTTAGATGAATTGAATGCTATCTTGCCCCAAGATAAAATGTCTTCTGAACAGATTGAAGATGTTATGGCTATTTTTTCAGAAATGAACATCCAGATTATAGAGAATGAAGAAGAGGATGCGGATGGTGAAGAATCCGAAAATGAGTCAGATAAAGATGATTCGGAAGAAACGGTTGCAACTGAAACGAATACAGGTCGAACCGATGATCCCGTTAGGATGTATTTGCGTGAAATGGGGGCGGTAGAGCTTCTTTCGCGTGAGGGGGAAATTGCCATTGCCAAGCGGATTGAGGCTGGACGGAACCAGATGATTGGGGGGTTATGTGAAAGCCCCCTGACTTTTAGGGCAATCATTGGGTGGTATGAACAGTTAAAAACCGAAGAGGTGCTGTTAAGGGATATTGTTGATCTGGAAGCAACTGAGAATGAATATGACCAGGTTGAATTGTCAAATATGGATGGTTCTTTGTCCGCTTCGCTTGATCATGATACTTCTGACGACAGTGAGGAGGAAAATGAGGATGGTGAGGAAACGGAGAGTGGCGCGGATGAAGAAAATAATCTTTCTCTTGCTGCTCTAGAGGAAAAGCACAAGGACGAGATCCTCAAACATTTCAGTGAAATTGAAAAGAACTATCCCAAATTGTATGAGTTACAGGCTCAGCGCTTGGAAACGATTCAGGCCGGTGAAAAACTTACCAGTAAATTTGAGACAAAATATGAGGCTTTAAGGGATAAGCTTATTGAAGAGGTTCAGCAAATTCATCTGCAAAGTAATAAAATCGAATTTCTTGTGGAACAGTTGAAAACGGTTTCCAAAAAGCTTGCCAGCCTAGAGGGAAGTATGTTGCGTGCAGCTGAAAAATGCAAAATTTCCCGTGATGACTTTTTATCAAAATATCATGGTCATGAATTGAATCCTGACTGGCTTGAAGCGGTTGGAAATTTACCTGGCAAATACTGGAAACTTTACGTTGAAAAATACGGTAAAGAAATTGGTCAATATCGTGATCAAATTGCCGAGCTTTCTCAAAAGGTGGGATTGCCGGTAACAGAATTTAGACGGGTTTTTTCTACAGTTTCGTATGGTGAGCGCGATGCGTCTCGTGCCAAGAAAGAAATGATCGAAGCGAATTTGCGGTTGGTCATTTCAATTGCAAAGAAATATACGAATTGTGGATTGCAATTTTTGGATTTGATTCAAGAAGGCAATATTGGTTTAATGAAAGCGGTTGATAAATTCGAATATCGTCGAGGATATAAATTTTCAACCTATGCAACTTGGTGGATTCGTCAGGCAATTACCCGTTCAATTGCCGATCAGGCTCGAACAATCCGTATTCCTGTTCATATGATTGAAACTATAAATAAATTAGTGCGGACTTCACGACAGATGCTGCATGAAATTGGCAGGGAACCAATGCCGGAAGAGTTGGCGGAAAAACTCGGGATGCCTCTGGAAAAGGTAAGAAAAGTATTAAAAATTGCTAAGGAACCTATTTCACTGGAAATTCCAGTGGGTGATGAAGAGGATAGCCATTTAGGGGACTTCATCGAGGATAAAAGTGCTGTTATTCCATTGGATGCAGCAATCCAGACAAATTTACGAGAAGCGACGACACGTGTTCTGGCTTCCTTGACCCCAAGGGAAGAACGTGTTTTGAGAATGCGTTTTGGTATTGGAATGAATACAGATCATACGCTGGAGGAAGTTGGACAGCAGTTTAATGTCACACGTGAACGTATTCGCCAGATTGAGGCAAAAGCCTTGCGTAAATTAAAACATCCAAGTCGCAGTCGCAAATTACGGTCATTTTTGGATGACAACTAAGATCCAATAAGATTTTTTCAATTTGATACAACTCTTAAAATTGTAGTCTTCTATATAGATATTTTCTAATAAACAATAAGGAAACTAATTATTTATGGAAGATTATAGTTTATAGGACTTGCATTTTTTTATTTTTTATGGTTTTTAGAAATCTTCTTTCCTGCCAAGGTTTAACGGCTATGCCTTGGCTATACCCGCTAGATGAAGGAATATATGCCAATAATTTTTTGGTAATTGGGTTGAAGTCAGCCGAAGGGAGATATTATGCCATTATATGAATGCGTGTTTATTGCACGTAATGATGTGACTCAACAACAAGTTGAAGACATTGCTAATGGAATTGCTTCTTTGATTGAAAATGAAGAAGGTTCCGTTAAAAAACGCGAATATTGGGGATTACGCAACCTTGCTTATAGAGTCAAGAAAAACCGTAAAGGTCACTATATGCTCTTGGGCATTGATGCTAAACCAGAAACCATCAAGGAAATTGAACGTCAATTTAATCTGAATGAAGATGTTTTACGTTTCCTGACCCTAAGGGTGGAAGAAATTGATGATACACCTTCTCCAACACTTTCACGTAAAGGGGATGAAAAGGAACGTACTTCAAATCGTTCTGTATCAAAAGCATCCGGTCGCTTTGACAGTGGTCGTAAACATGCTTCAGAAGATGAAGATGCTTCCGATCTGGTTGACGAAGAAGTGGTTGTTTCTTCAATCGAAGTTGAAGAGGATAGGGAGGCTTAATTCATGTCAGAAGAAATTCAGGTAAATATAGCTGCACGTCGTATTGCTGTTGGTGCTCGTCGTCCTTTTCATCGCAGACGCAAAACATGTCCTTTTTCATCAGCAAATGCACCAAAGATCGACTATAAGGATATTCGTTTATTATCTCGTTTTCTATCAGAAAGCGGTAAAATCGTTCCAAGCCGTATTACAGCCGTATCCGCAAAAAAACAGCGTGAATTGGCACAGGCAATTAAACGTGCCCGTTTCCTCGCTTTATTGCCATTTGTTCAGGATTGAGGAGGAACATTAATATGTCTGCAACTGAAGTTATCCTACTTCAAAGAATAGCAAAATTGGGGCAAATGGGGGATGTTGTTAGAGTTAAGCCTGGTTATGCCCGTAACTATTTGCTTCCTCAAGGTAAGGCCATTCGTGCAACAGCGATAAATCGTGAACGTTTTGAAAGAGAACGTAGCCAGCTTGAAGCACAAAACATTAAACATCGTGAAGAAGCTGAACGCCTCTTGGAACGTTTGGAGGGACTTTCTGTAACGATTATTCGTCAGGCAGGTGAAAGCGGAAACCTTTATGGATCTGTTTCCGCACGGGATATTAGCGAAGGTGTTTCCAAGGAAGGGTTAACGATTTCCCGTCAACAGGTTGAAATTCACCATCCAATTAAGATGTTGGGATTATATCAGGTGAGAGTTCAACTTCATCCTGAAATCCATTTGGATGTTAAAGTTAATGTTGCCCGTTCCGTCGAAGAGGCTGAACGTCAGGCACAAGGTGAAGCAACCGCTGTGGAAGTTTTTGAAAATACACCACAGGATGACCCAACTGAAGCGGTTTCAGAGGAAAAAGCTGTTTCTGAATAAAACATTTTGAATATATTCTTTTTTCATGGAATTTTGATAAAACGAGAGGTTTATCCTCTCGTTTTTTTTATCTGTTAATGAATAATTTTTTGCGATATCATTGATTTACAAATGGAAATAATTTTTCTCATATGATTATTCTATTTTTTCAAAATGATAAGAAATAAGCAAGATATGATGAAATTAATGGATTCAATTTTTAAGCATTTGATAAAAAAAGGATATTTGGAGGTTATTTATCCTGATAAGCATAGTAAATTTTATGGACATGCACAAAGTAAGCATTATGCCTGTGTTGAATTGCTAACACTTGAAATATGCAAACGATTACTCATAAATCCTGGGTTGGCTTTTGGTGAGGGTTATATGAGTGGCGAAATCCGTCCTGTCAATTGTTCAATTTACGATGTTCTGAATATTTTAATGAGTAATGATTTATCTCATGATCATATCGGTGAAAAAATTGCTTCCATATGGCGATATTGCAAACGGTTCTGGTCACAACTAAATCGTATTCAGCAATCCCAGAAAAACGTTGCACATCATTATGATTTAAGAAAAAATTTATATGAGCTTTTTCTGGATCAAGATTTGCAGTATTCATGTGCTTATTTTAAAAATGGAAATGAAAATCTGGCGGAGGCTCAGAAAGCAAAGAAAATACATATTGCTAATAAGCTTTTGTTAAATAAACCCAATTTAAAAATTTTGGATATCGGTTGTGGTTGGGGCGGCATGGCTTTATTCCTTGCCAGAGAATATGATGTGGAAGTAACAGGGATAACACTTTCTCAGGAACAATTGCAAGTTGCCAGGAATCGAGCCAAAGAGGAAAAGTTACAAGATAAAGTTCAATTTTATTTAACGGATTATCGGCTGGTCAAGGGATCTTTCGATCGAATTGTATCAATTGGTATGTTTGAACATGTGGGTATACATTACTATACGGATTTTTTTAAGGAAATTAAAAATATATTGATGCCTGACGGAGTTATGCTTCTTCATTCCATAGGTCGATCAGATGGTCCAGGCTCGACAAATGCATGGATTAATAAATATATATTTCCTGGCGGTTATTCTCCTTCGTTAAGTGAGACATTTGCTGCTATTGAAAAAAACGGCTTATGGGTAACTGATTGTGAAATTCTGCGTTTACATTATGCAAAAACCATTCATTTTTGGTTAGGGAATTTTAAAAACCATCAACAGGATATAATTGCTATGTATGATGAAAAATTCTATAGAATGTTTGAATTTTATTTATCAGCGGCAGAATTGTCTTTTTATTACCATAATCATATGAATTTTCAGTTGCAAATTTCCCCTTCCTTAACCGCCGTACCTTTGACACGAAATTATATGTTTGAAAAATAAGTGTCCAAGTTGAATTTTATGAATGTTGCTTATCAAGATAAAGACGGGCTAGCAGGTCGAATTCATTAATACTCAAAGTTTCCGCTCTTCTTGTTTCATCAATACTGGCTTTTGCAAGTAGGGTTTTTCCGTTAATTGATTTAAGAGAACTTCGCAACATTTTTCGACGTTGGCCAAAGGCGGCGGCAGTAATGGTCTCCATTGCTTTAAATAAGGCAGGGGAAGGTTGTTTTTTATATGGAATAATTTGTATCACGGATGAATAAACTTTTGGAGGAGGAAAAAAAGCACCCGGTGGAATTTGTTTAAGAATGGTACAGGATGCAATCCATTGAGAAATAACGGATAACCGACCATAAAATTCAGTATTCGGTGCCGCACAAATTCGATAGGCAACTTCTTGCTGAAACATCAAGGTAAAGCGTTCCCAGTGATTTGCCTGTTTTAACCAATTTAGTAAAAGAGCGGTTCCAACATTATAAGGTAAATTTGAGATAATTTGTCTTGGTGCTTGACATAAAGTGCTTAAATCAAACTCCAAAGCATTTCGTTCAACAATTTTAAATCGTTGCGGGTAATATTTTTTTAATTCTTGTAATAGGATAACGGCACGATTATCAATTTCTACACCTATGACCGTTTCGGCATTACTTGATAAAATAGCACGTGTGAGTCCCCCTGGGCCTGGGCCAACCTCGATAATGTTCTTATTTTCAAGATTTCCAGCAAGATCAATAATCTGTTCGTTGATTTTTGGATCAAGCAGAAAATGTTGTCCCAGTGATTTTTTAGCCAAGAGATTATGTTTATGAATTGTTTCCTTTAGAGGGGGAAGAATGTTGTTTTGTTTGTTTTTTGTCGGAGTCATTATTTTGTACAGGGGTGTGATATTCGATAATAGCTTGTCTATGTAAATCGCGATCTAATTGTTGAGAGGCTTGTTCAACACGTTGATTCAATAACTGATTGGCAATTTCACTTGCAGAAATGTCGGAAAGATTTTTGCGTTCCTTTGAACAGACCATAAGCAATGAGATACCGTCAAGGGAAACTAAAGGTTTGCTGATTTGACCCGGTTGCAAATCTTTAAGTATGTTAGCCATTTCAGGATTTAAGCGTTCAAGTTGAAGTTCTCCAGGATCGGAAGGTCTTATGTTTCCAGCCTTTTTATTGGCGTCTTCCATTTGTTGGCATGAATGTAAGGTGCTTTTATATTTTGTTGTTTGGTTTAATGTGGCAACCTGTTGCGGGGTTGGTTGTTGAGGGTTCAGTTTGGAACTAAAAGGTAGGAAAACCTGTCGTATTTTCATCAGGGTTCCCATCTCATTACCAATGGTTCTGCGTCCGCTAAGCATTGCGATAATATAGCCGCCTGCTACCTTAATAGGATTTGAGATTGCACCAATAGGCATTTTTCTTGCAATAGCTACCACTTCTGGATCCAGATTGTCTTCTTGAACCCATCCCAATGCACCACCCTGTAAAGCACTCTGGGATTGTGAAAATTGGGCCGCTACAATTGGAAAAGCAGCACCATTACGTAATTGCTGAATAATGGTTTCAGTAAATTGCAATTCTTGTTCAGGGTGACGAGCATTTTCAACCGGTACGAAGATTTCGTTGATAAGATATTCAGGTTGTCCCACTTCTTGTTTAAGGGCTTTTTCACGCTGTTCAACTTCTTTCGCAGTAATTCGCGATTGGGTGCCCAATTCTTGTTGCACCACTTTTCCCCAACCAATTTGCAATCTGATTTGATCAATTAAAGTGGTTAAAGAAACTCCATCCTCAGCCAATTTATCCCTTAAGGCGTGTTCAGGCATATTATTTTGTTTTTCAATTCCTGAAATTGCCTTGGCAATCTGTTCAGGGGAAATGTTGACGCTGCGTCTTAGCATTTCTTGAATATGCAGGCGCTCGGTAATCATCTGTTTAATCAGTTGTGGACGCATATGTTGCATCACTTCAGGACTTAAATGAATTCCGGCTGTTAATTCAAAGAGTTTCTCACGATTTGCTATATCGCGCTGTGTCAATAATTGACCATTAATAATGGCGATAATTTTGTTTTCATCATCAGATGAGGTTGCTGTAGATGAGAGATCTTCACCATCATGCAAAGTTGTTGGAGGTATTGGGGAATTGGAAATGGCGTGATGTTTTATATTTGCCATGGTATGTGCAATACCGTGACCTGTAAAAACGTAACCAGCCAATAGGAATGATATGATATATTTTTTATATTTTAATACAGTTTCTGAAAGCATAAACATAATAATTGTCATCATCCGTTAATTCCAAATACGCCAATTGTCTTGAAGTTTAGCATAAATAGGACCATGTCACTATTTTCTTCACCGTTAATCATTGTTTTTTGTTTGAAATAAATTACATCGGCACTAAAACAGTCGTTTCGATAACCAACAGTACCTCCATAGGCAACTGTTTCCTTTCGTGAAATGCTTCTTCTTCCAAAGGCGGAGGCATGCCAATGATCCCAATCGGTTGAAACACCCAATGTCAATTCGTTTGTTTTCTGCCAATATAATTTGGAGGCGCCCTCATGATCATATGGATTTCTATAGAAGTAATAATAAGGGGTTACAGGTTCATATATATATCCACCATTAATGCCAAAATGAGAGAATCCAAAATTGAATAAAGCGTCTGCAAAATTGACTTTACCGTCATAAGGGTCAACACGAGTTCTTCCTGTTGCGGTTAACCATTGGACAGGGGATATACGCAGGCGAGAGACTACATCAGACATATGATGGTCGAGACCTGAACGTGCTGGCATGTGTCCTTGAATATGTTCCTGATAGCTTTGCCCGACAAGAAAATCGACTTGATGGCCATTCCAGGTCCAATTTCCATGTACACCAACATTGGCACGGGCGCCGCCATCCAAACGATCAGTGCCTTGAAAACGGTTTAAGGCAAAAAGGGTTGTATCTGTGAATTCATAATTCCAGCTGTCTTCATTGGGCATATAGAAATTGCGGCCACCTTTTGAATGAGGAGCGGCAATTAATTGAACAATAGGTTCTATGATTTGAGTTCCTGTTGAGTCACCTATGTGAAACTCTCTCAGGAAGGGCCAATTCATTTTAACGGCAAATGTAGGAAGTGCTTGTCCTGTAAATTGGCTTTTTCTGGTTCTGTAAAACCCGGGCTGTTCATTGAGATGTGTTCCTCGATATATATTTGAATCAACATGTAGTGTAATAAGCCATTTTCTACCTGCACTATCATCAAAAGGTCTATCCCAATTCAAGGCAACTTCACCACGTTGGTCATTAACACCACGTGGACGATAAAGAACAAAATCAGTGGTGTTTAACGAAAATCTTCCGCCTAGTGCATCAGGTTGTCCAAAATAGCTATAAGTATATCGAGGTAAAGAAAAAGGAAGATCGGAATTGTTTATAACTCCGCGATTTAATCCTTGAAAGGCTTGTACGCTAACTTTTGAATAGGATCCTTCACCAAACCCTTCAAGATACAAATCAGATTCTAAAGTATCTTGTCCATAACCGTTAATACGGTAATCACGCATGTAATTTGCAGAACTTGCGACATTGATATTTCCACCATAACGCCAGTGATCATTCAATGCCCATTCTGTTTTTAGGAATAAATAGCCTTGTGCACCTTTTTTAAATTTATCTACAGATCGGTCGGCATAGGAATTGTACCAGGCATGTTGACCAACGGTATCATCGGCAATGCCACCTTCCACTCTTAACATTCCCTTGTTGAAACGGGCGCGATAGACTGTGGAAAGCTGTGGCCCTGTTTTGGTCGCAAAAAGAGGAATAAAGGTTAGGTCAGACCATTTATTTATAGCCCAATAATAGGGAATGGTTGTGTAGGCCCCGATATATTTACTGCTCCAATTGATACTGGGAATTAGGAAACCACTACGCCGTTTTACAGATGGATCCGTAATTGAAAAGAAAGGCATGTAAAATACCGGAATTCCCCAGAAATCAATGAAAGTATCTGAGAAATCAATGCGTTGATTTTCCATATCACGGATAGCCTGATAGGATCGAAACTGCCAAAAAGGTGATTTTTTGGGGTTTTTCGCGCAAATGGGGCAGGCGGTATAAACTGATCGACTAAAATCATGGACTTTACCTCCTGTCCGACGAGCCCCGTTGGCGGCAAGTTTACCTCCATCAGCAAGCAGGGCATAGACCTGATCCATAATTCCCTCCTGCATGTTATTTCCCAGTTGCGTATGCTGGGTAAACAAGATTTCACCATCGGGTTCGACCATGGCGACATTACCTGATGCAGTAGCGATGTTTGTTGTTTTGTTAAAAGTAACCTTATCAGCCCTCAAGGTGTGATCATTTTGCCAAATATGCACGTCACCTTCCCAAACAACCTCACCAGCCTTGGAATCATAGGAAACTTTGTCAGCCTGAAATGTGATGGGGTCTTTTCCACTGAAAGGTGCCGCATTGGTTTTTCCAATATTACTATGAGCCATTTGCATTTGTTGTTGGGCATTGGTGACAGAACAAAAAATCCATAAATTAGCGATAAAAGAACTGCTTAAAATACTGAATGCAAGAAAAGAGTAATATTGATTTTGAAGGATTCTTGCTTTCATAATTTTTTGAATAAGTAAGGAGGATATGGATCTAGACATTAGCCGTCTTCCAGATGAATAAGTAGGGATATTGCGAGACACAAGCCGGCTACGGTCGGAGCCCATGCCGCGATAAAAGTTGGCAAGGCACCCGATTCTCCAAAACGTTCAGCTATTTTGGAAATAGTGAATAAGGCAAATCCCGCTGCAATACCAGAGCCTATCATTCTTGCAACACCTCCGCGTCGAGTTGATCGAGTGGCAAACCCCGCCGCAACCAATGCCATTGTACTTGCAAGTAAAGGTTGGGCTAAAAGCGCTTGAAAATGAAGCCTGTGGCTAATGGATGAAAAACCTGATTTGTCTAGCAATTTAATAAATCCTGGTAACGCCCAAAATGATAAGGTCTCTGGAGATGAAAAACTATCTTCGATATTATGTAAAGTTAAATCAGTTGGTATTTTAATAGTTCCTAATTTAATCGGGAACTTATTCGGTTTTATAGAATAAGCATTGTATAATACCCAGTAAAGATTATGTTGCAAATACCCTGATGGTGATTCAATACGATCCAGTAAATGATTCGCTTCATCTAATCTTAGAACACTAACATCGCTTAAATGTAAATTGCGGTTGATAACATGTACTTGTTGGGCATGCAAAATTGCCACACCTCGAGAGGTTAATTCTTTATCAGATTGTCTTATCCATAAAGAGCCACCTGACATATTCGTGAGTTTTCCACCACCGGTTGTTAAATAGGTTTGATCCAGAATTTCTGCCTGTCTGTAAAGGGTGGAAGAAATGGGGGATATGATTAGTGTGGAAAATAACCCTATTATAAAGGCACAGGCAGTAGGTGCCATTAGGAACTGCCATACGGAAATTCCTGCTGCTCTGGTAACAATAAGTTCAGAAGATCGTGTAAGCTTCCAAAAACAGATTATTCCCCCCAAAAGAATTCCAAAGGGGAGGATTTGCATGCAGAAGTTGGGAATATGATCCAGGGCAATATACGCAACAATACTTGTTGAAACTCCTGGTCTTGTGGCAATGCGACGTAAAAGGTCAATAAAGTCGAATAATGATACCAATCCTGTCAAGGCCAGAATCATGGAAATGGAAGCCGAAAAAAATTGTCGAGCGATATAGATCGAGATTGTATAAGCGGTGAGCATAATCTATAACTTTCGGCTGTATGAGGAAGGATGGAATGATGCATTATGATATAATTTAGCCATCATTTCAGATCCGAATAAAGTTACACCAGCGATTATTCCTGGAAGTATGGCAATAATCCACATTAAAAAAATCAGGTTGGTATTGCGACTGGCCAAATTTTGCATAATCAGCGAGGCGGCGAGCAAACCCACAATCGTAAAAATTGCTGCCAGAGGTCTTAGAATGTTGCCAAACCGAGCAAAACTTCCTTTTAAAACACTGACAAGAGCAATGAGTGTAAAAGATATAATTGTCAGAGGTGAGGTTAATCGTCGGTGAGCCTCTACGGCAAGTTTCCCGTAATCTTTATTGGCAACCTCTTCTGGATCGGGATGTAATAACTCGTAAATTGACATTTCTGTTGCATCACGGGATCGTGCGGCATCGTTACGATTAGAGGACAAATCAATGGTATTACGTTCGAAATTTAGAATATTCAAACGGCCGGTTTTGTGATCAATGACCTCTCTGGATCCGTTAAATAACACAACTTGAGGTTGATCATTTAGAATGACCAGATTTCCTCTCTCTGCCAGAATGGTTGCCTTATTATTGGGTTGGCGATCATCTTCAATTAGTATTCCTTGTAGATTGCCGTTACTGTCTTTGGATTTAATATAAACGGTTAAATTATCAGAAGCGTTAGTGAATACTCCTTCCTCCAGCATGAATGCCGCCATTTTATTGCGAATTTTGTATTCAAATTTCCGGAAAGTGTGATAGGAGGTTGGAACAATCCAAACATTTAATAAATAACAGAAAATCATTGAAATAATTGAGCATATCAAACCTGGTCTTGCCAGGGAAAAGGAGGATATGCCAGCCGCGCGCATAACAATGATTTCACGATCACCATCCAGTCGCTGATAAATGAATTGGACAACGACAAATGTTGTTATCGGTAAAATAACGGCGACAAAAGATGGGATTAACAAGCCGGTTAATTGCAGGAAAACTTTAAGAGACAGTCCTCTTTCAACAACCAAAGAGACAAAACGTAAAGACTGGGTTAGCCAGATTAGAGCCGCTAATCCACCCGTGGTGGCAATCAGGGCAATTAGTAATTGCCGTAAAATATAACGGTCAATCATAGGTAGACGCAAGAATGTAAAAAATTGCATTAGTTAATATCCTGCTTTATACCTAAAAGGCTTTCTCTAATTAAATACAAAAGTAAAATTAATTATAATAACGAATGATAATAGCAATATTTTATTCTAGGCAGATATTGCAAGAATAAAATATTGCTAATTTATTTTTTTCTGAATAAGTTGCAGATGATTTTATTCGTGATCTTTAAGATTTGGGGAATATTTTTCCAGGATTTAAAAGATTATCGGGATCAAGTGCCTTTTTGATTTTTTTCATCAAATCAAGTTCAGTTTCGCTTTTCCATTCGGACATCATATAATTTTTAAGTTGTCCCACACCGTGTTCTGCTGAAAAAGAACCGTGTAGATCAAACACGATTTTGGATACAATATTCATTAAATTGTGACTTTTTTGCATAAATTCATCAGGATCTTCATGTTCAGGCTGAACAAGGTTAAAATGGATATTTCCATCTCCCAAATGACCAAATGGTGCGACGCGGATACCTGGATACGTTTCCTGGCAAGCTTGGGTGGCACGAACAATAAATTCAGGAATGGCTGAAATTGAAACGGAAACGTCATTTTTGATATTTGCACCAGCCCTTTTTTGGGATTCGGCTTGTTCCTCTCTCAATTTCCATAGGTTTTGCCGTTGAGTTTCACTTTCGGCCAGAACTGCATCCAATACAATTCCCTTTTCAAAAGCCTCTTCAAGAACGGTTTCCAGTAATGCTTTTAATTTATCTCCTTTTTCAGGCAGAGCCAGTTCAACCAAAATATAAGTTGATGTTTCTGTTTCAAGGGGAAAATAGATGTCCTCGATATTAGAACGAACTAATTGCATTCCTGTTGATGAAATATATTCAAAAGCTTGTAGTGCAGCAGGATTATAATTGTGAAAAAGTCTTAAAAGTTTCAAGGCTTGATGGATGTCTGCAAGGGCGCATAACGCAACTTCAGTTGATTTTGGTTTCGCATGCAGCTGGATAACTGCCGCCGTTATAATGCCAAGCGTTCCCTCTGATCCTACAAATAATTGTTTAAGATCATAACCCGTATTGTCTTTTCTCAAATGCCGCAAAATATTTAAAATTTCGCCTTTTGCTGTAACTACTTCCAATCCTAGAATGAATTCACGTGTATTACCGTAACGTAAGGTGTTGTTACCACCTGCATTGGTGGCGATAATTCCGCCTATTTGGGCTGATCCTTGTGATGATATCATGATTGGGAGATATAAATCAGATTTGAGAGCAATATTTTGCGCCTCTTCAAGAACAAGACCCGCTTCGACGGTCATAGTGTAGTCAATTGTATTGATATCCCTGATTTTATTCATACGATTGAGGCTAAGCACGATTTGCTTTTTATCTGGAGTGGGGGAGGCTCCTCCCACCAGACTTGTATTTCCGCCCTGAGGTACAATTGCAATTTGGTAGTCATTGCATAATTTTACAATTTCAGCAACCTGCTCTGTTGTTTTTGGACGGACAACGGCAAGACTGTTAGCGTGAAAAATTTCGCGCCAATCCGTATCATAGGAAATTTTTTCCTTAGGATCTGTAATTATTCCTTGTGTGTCAAGAATAGAGGTCAGGTTATTGATAAAATCAGAATTATCCATAAAAACTCACATTAATTTAAATAAATTGAATTATTTGGAGGGGGTGTTGAAGAAACAGAGTGATAAATAGCGGAAGTGGCAATGCCAATTAATAAACCACAAATGAAAAAAATGATGCCAAGAATTTTTTTAAAGGGTTCCTTGGCCTGATTACTATAAAGTACTGATTGGATTTCTGCCCGTGATTGTTGCGTCAACAATAATTCGGAACGTAACGATTCGTTTTGAACCCGTAAGCTGCGAATGACAGTATCCAATCGATTAATATCTTGAGTAAGGCTGCTAATCTGTGATCGTGCTTTGATAAGATCAGCATTGTTAGTAGTGCTTTTACGACTGCGGGATGATGGTTTTGTTTCAGGTTTTGGTGGATTTTCTGCAATGGAATAAAAAATGTTTTTTATTGCTCCACCAGTAACCATATTCTTTTTTGCCCTTTTTTTCAGGGTTTCAAGGGCATTTGCTGATTGACCTGGTTCATTTTCAAGAACCAAAGCCAGGATATCGGCCAGTATTTTCAGCTCTTTTTTATCAATGTTTTCGGTCATGATTCCAACTATGGTCTAGGTGCGGCAGCACGTTGAAGTCTATCACAAATAGCCCGACCGATGCCATAATCGGGAATAGGCATAACGGCAATTTTTTGCAATCCGAGTTTTTTCCCTTCTGTATCAAGAAACCTCAAATTTGCAAATAAATTCCTCGCAGCTTCTTCAAGATTTGAAGTCGGACTTAGGTTAACCGAAAGAGGGGCCTGTAAGGTGGTTTTACCGAAGGCAAGCAATGCTTCATTTGCCAAAACATGTGTGCAATTCAGACGAACCGTTAAAGAAGGTGCATAATGCGAACTTAATTGCCCGGGTGCGGTGATTTTTGTTTCTACAGAATCTTTAAAAGATAGCGGTCCGCAAATGGAACTCAGAGATTCAGCAGATATTCCGCCAGGTCGAAGTAATTTGGGATAATCACCGCTTACATCCAAAATTGTACTTTCGACACCAATTTGACACGGACCAGAATCAAAAACAGCATCGATTTTTCCATTAAGTTCCTGATAGACATGTTGAGCTGTTGTAGGACTGACGTGGCCCGAAACATTGGCGGAAGGTGCGGCAATCGGCTTTTGACTGTATTCAATAAGCTGACGGGCTGTTAACGAATTTGGAATACGGACGGCCATTGTTGACAGATGAGCTGTTGCGGCTTGGCTGATTTGTGTGTTTTTTTGTTTGTTTAAAATAAGAGTTAATGGACCAGGCCAAAATTTAATACCCAATTCATATGCCAGATCATTCTTTTCAACAAATTGGAAAACATGCTCAAGTTGTGCAAAATGGATAATAAGCGGATTAAAATTTGGACGTCCTTTTGCCTGATAAATTTTTGCGATAGCCTGGTTATTGGTGGCATCGGCGCCCAATCCGTAAACTGTTTCAGTTCCAAAGGAAACCAATCCGCCATCATGTAAAATCGAAGCGGCTTTGTGGATATTGAATGGCGTGTTGGTAAGTAAAAGTGTCATTGAAATTAAAAGTCTGTATTTTTTAAATAAGAATCAATCGGTATGCTTGAACAGTAGAAATTGTGATTTCTCCAATTTTTTTTACCATATTGCAATGGCTGATTATTGAAATCGTGAATAATTCCACCTGCAGCCTCGAGAATTGCCTGAGGTGCAGCGGTGTCCCATTCCATGGTTGGACTGAAACGAGGGTGTAAATCTGCCTTTCCCTCTGCAATGCGCAGGATTTTTAAGGTTGAACCAAAACGTTCAACAGATGAAGTGTTAAATAATTTCAAAAATTTTTCAAAGGATGGATTTTTTATGCATCGAGGTGAAAAAAGAACACGAAACTGTTGATTGGGTGGGGAAAGAACATGAATGGGTATAATTCGGCCAGTTTTATCAATTTTCCAAGCCCCTTTATTCACAACACCAAAAAAATATTCGTGATAAGCAGGACAGGCCACAACACCAAGAACAGGTTTATGATCCCTTATCAGACCGATATTAATCGTGAAATTGTCACTATGTTGAATGAAGCCTTTTGTTCCATCCAGGGGATCAACCAACCAGAATTCGGATTTTACCGGAATTTGTATCCCTGAAGCTATTTCCTCTTCAGCAATAACGGGAATAGAGGGAGTATATTTTTTCAGCCCCTGAATAATTATTACTTCTGAAGCTTTATCAGCCTCGGTAACAGGGCTTGAATCGTCTTTGATTTTTATGTCAAAATTCGTTTTACGAATAGAATTGATCTCGTCAGCAGCCTGTTGAGCAATGGAGATAACTCTCGATACAAGTTCTGTATCAGAAAAATGGGTCATTAAATAAAATCCAACACTAGGGTCAATTGATCTGATAAGATAGGCAGAAAGCTGAGAAAAATACTTTAAAATCAGTGACAGATTGATTTTCGGTATCTTTTTTTCAAAAAATGGACGTAATTTATAGTCATAAATACTACGATCAATGATAAATTTGAATAGAATATAGTAACTTTATTTTAGGGGAGATAATTTCGTGACACTCGATATTCAGTTTACGAACCTGCATAAACCAGAAAAAGGTAATATTGTGTTATTCTCGTTTGAGAATGATGAGGGTGGTGATTCTGTAAAGGTTATTAATAAGATTATTCATAATGCCCTGGATCGGGCGATGAAGGCAGATAATTATACGGGTAAGTTTGGACAGGTTTGCAAACTTGTTTCTCCTGATGAAAATCATGATTATATCCTGGTCGTTGGTCTGGGAATGAAGGATAAGTTTTCCGTCAGTAAAGCCAAAGAAGTGGGTGGAATTGCGCTTCAGGCCTTGCAAAGGAAAGTGGAATCTTTTCATATTATGGCGGATTGGGATTTCACGGAATATGCGGGGTATCTTGTTTTAGGCGCCGTTTTGAAAAATTATGAATTTAAAAAATATTGCCTTGATAAAAGTAAAAAAGATGAATTCAGGCAATTAAAAGCGATAAAAATTATGGCTTCTGACTATGAAGGGGCGCAAAAACAATGGACCGGCTTGTCTGCGGTGGCTGACGGGGTCTATTTGACCAGGGATCTTGTTAATGAACCCGCTAATCAGTTAAACCCTGCCGAATTTGTAAATCGTATCAAAAAGCTTGAATCATTGGGCCTTATGGTTGAAGTTATCAATAAAGAGAAAATGCAAGAATTAGGTTTTGGTGCCCTTCTGGGTGTGGCTCAAGGTAGTAATAACGAACCTTATACGGTTGTAATGCAATGGAATGGAAATCCTGATGATAAAGATCCGCCTCTCGCCTTTCTTGGAAAGGGTGTCACTTTCGATTCCGGAGGGATTTCCTTAAAACCAGCGAATGGCATGGAAGACATGAAAATGGATATGGCTGGCGCCGCGACTGTAACAGGATTGATGTCTGTTCTGGCCAAACGTAAAGCCAAGGTGAATGTCATTGGTGTTGTAGGTCTGGTTGAAAACATGGTATCTGGTCATGCGCAACGCCCCGGAGATATAGTTTGCAGTGCCTCTGGACAGACAATCGAGGTTTTGAACACGGATGCAGAGGGACGATTGGTACTGGCAGATTTACTTTGGTATACGCAGGATCGTTTCAAACCGCGTTTCATGGTCAATCTTGCAACATTAACCGGAGCCATGGTTGTTGCACTTGGATATGAATATGCCGGTCTTTTTTCAAATGATGATGAACTGGCAGGTAAATTGTCGACAACCGGTCATGATTCCGGAGAAAAATTATGGCGTATGCCAATGGGCGATGCTTATGATAAAGCGATCAATTCTGATTTTGCGGATATGAAAAATATTGGTGGGCGTGATGGAGGATCCATTACCGCCGCACAATTTTTAAAACGATTCGTTAATGATACTCCATGGGCTCATTTGGATATCGCCGGAACAGCCTACACGGCAAAACCCAATTATTGCGGTCCAAAAGGGGCGACAGCTTTCGGTGTAAATCTGTTAAACCATTTTGTTGAAACTTATTACGAAAAATAAGGGAATTCGATGACCTCTGTTGGTTTTTATCATTTGACCCGAACAAGTATGGAGCAGGCGCTTCCCTCTTTGCTGATACGCACAAGACAACAAAAACAAAAAGGGATTGTTCTATGCAAGGATGATGAACAGTTGGAAAAACTGACAGAGATTTTATGGAATGTTATAGACCCTATTTGGTTACCACATGGTTGTCATGCAAAAGACTATCGGGATGAATATCCTGAATGGCAACCAATTTGGTTGACGACTTTTGAGGAAAATCCAAACCAGGCAGCCTATCTGTTTGTTGTTCATGGTCAATCAGTGAATGATATCAGTCAATTTGAACGGGTGTTCGATTTATTTGATGGAAAAGAGGAACAGTTTGTATTGGCGGCTCGTGAACGGTGGCGTAAACTGAAAAAGGCTGGACATGATTTGACTTATTGGAAACAAACAGAAAAAGGGTGGGAAAAAGGTTGATACAGTTGATCAAGCGATTATGAAATATTATTCGTAAATCATATTATTTGAAATTACTATGAGTCTTGAGGGGGTAAAATTCTGTCAACGTTAATTTTGTGTTTGATCATATTAGGAATCATTTTATTGCTTTATCAAACAAGTATACTCTATCTTGTTAACGTTGGGTTTATAAAATCTGAAAAATATTACTTTCCTAAGTTATCTTGTAGTTTTCCACTTTATGGATCTATCACTGGGGCTTTTCTTGCCTTTCTTGCACTGGTATTTCATTCCGATCCATTATCATTTTATCCTTTTATTCTAAGTGACGTATATAAAATCAGTTTCTATTTAGATGGACTATCTTGTTTTTTCCTTTTGTTGTTGTTTACGACTGCCTTTTTATTCTTACATTATCAACCGTTGTTGTCTAAAAATTGTTATTTCCTCTTTTTAAATATTATCGCCATATCCTTTTTTGTTGCAGGAAATTTCTTTTTTCTGATTTTTCTTTTATCATTGGTTTTATTGATTATTTATCAGGCAGATCAGAAGAAAAATTTGGTTTATTGGATTGCTTTTGCATGTTTGTTGGGGGTCATGAGCTTTTTACCTGTTATGAGTGATAACCAGTTTAGTCCAAGAGATATTGATTTTTCTAGGATTATGCAATCCAATAATATAGATTGTCTGTTTTTTTTATCGCTTTTGCCTATATGTTTTCTGCTTGGATTATTTGATTTTTTTCATAACGAAAAATCTGATGAAAAACTTAATAGAATTGGTGATATTTCTTTCTATTTGATTTGTTTAAAAAGCTTGATTGGATTTTATGCATTATTAAGATTTATCATCAGTGTTAATGATTACAAATTTTCCCTTATCTTGATTTTATTTACTGGATTTCTAGGCTTAACATCTGCATTGCGTTTGGGTTGGTCCAGTTTAAAAAGTGTAACTGTATACGATCGGTTACGATATTTATATTCTTTGAACAATGCATTATGGCTTGAGCTTGTTTGCATCCTTTTATTTTCAATTCATTTTCAAAAATTAGCCATACTGTCTTTGACGTATGATTTTCTTTTCTTTGGATTACTAATTCAGAATTTAGGATTTGCACTGGCTTTTCTATTAACTTTTTTTTTGAAAAGACATATCAATCAGGCATTTTCAATTTGTACCTTTTTTTGCCTAGCACTGTTGTTGTCTGGTTTTCCTCCATTTCCCGGATTTACGCTGTTATGGGGGAATTTGCAACTAGGCATGAATGTCATATTCAATCATTATTTATTCAATATGATATTTGCATTATTTTTTATAGGATGTAATTCTGTTATTTTTCTTTTTTTGGTTCTGGGATGGATCAACTTACTTTTAAATCTTTATAAAAAAAATCGGCATCAATTTAATCTATCATCAAAATTATCATTTAATTTTTTACAAAAAAACGGAAAAGGGATCAGGATTTATTTATCCGGTCTATTTTTTTTGTCCTTTTGTCCAGGCATAATATCGTTTCTAATCTATCCAATAAAAAAAAATCTAATTCACACGGAAAAATTACACTGGTTTGCATTCAAAAATGATGAATTGCAATTTTCGTTTGCCCCTGTTTTTCCAATGATATATTTATTAATCTTGGTAGGTTTATTTTATCTTGTGAAAGAGAAAATTAAATTTAAAGCGTTGATAAATCAAACAAAAAAATATGCTGTTTCAGAACAGGATGTCTATGAGGATCATGTTGATAAAACCAGTTTCGGTTTTGGTGAAAAAACATTTATCTATATATTGACT
>NZ_JAXOQA010000021.1:0-29109 GCF_047307945.1 Commensalibacter sp. A3DC
TTATGGCTCACCAATTTTATTTCTGTACAAATATATTTTATTTACCGTAATTTTTTCGAATATGTATTATATAAAGCCAGCCTTCATTTTTATGAATCTGCATAATGTACAATATTTCTAAAATACTATTAAAGAAATTAAAATCCTTATTTACAGTTCCTGAGCCTTTTATAGGATTTGTAGATGAATTGAGTGATTCATATGCATATGGTTGGGTATGCAATCAGGATTTTCCTAATCAGCGTTTGATTTGTGAAGCAATTTTGCAGACAACAAATGAAATACTGGTCTCTTCTGTAGCTGATAAATTGCATTATGAAACGATTAAAGAAATTGGAGATGGGAGCTGTTATTATGCATTCTATATGAAATTCCCACGTGTACTCAGTGTGAAAGAGCATGAAAATGTTGTTATTCGAGTAAAAAATTCAAATTATAAAATACCTTTTGCATCAAATATTAGATTGGAATTTCAACCATTTGTACATATGGCAATGGATATTGTTAATAATTGTAACTTACGCTGTCCATTCTGTTTGTATGATTATACCTCGACAAATAAAACATATTTTATGAGTGAAGAGGTCATAGAGTCAGCTTTACGTTTTTTGCCTTATATTCGGAACAGTGAATTTTGGTTTTCATGTCTGCATGAACCTACTCTTCATCCTAAATTAATGGATTATATTGAGAAGGTTCCTGAAATTTATAGAAATAAAATTTTTTTCACAACTAATCTGGCCAAGAGAATGTCAGATCAGTTTTTTTATTGGCTTGTTAATTCCGGGATAGATCATATCAATATTTCCCTTGAATCCTTTGATTCTGTAATTTATGAACAATTGAGAAAAGGTGCCAAACAACATATTTTTTTGGAAAATATGGAGAAGTTGAAAAAAGCGGTCCTGACATCTGTTCATCCAATTAGAATACAATTTATAATCATGGCATATCAGTCCAACGTGAAAGAATTGCCAGATTTATTTAATAGGCTTGTTAATGATTATAATGCTTCTAAAGTGGAAATTCGCAATACATTCGATACCCCTTATCTTTCAAAAGATTTCAAAGAGAGAGAATTTTTAAATGATAGTGATTGGGTGAATTTAAGAAGGTTGTGTAAGACCTTGCCAAATAATGACAAGTTATTTTTTTTACAGGATCTTCAGGTTGAAGAGGCAAATCAAAGGAAAATATCAGTAAATAGATTTGTCGGTCAATTTATGCTTAGATTATCATGGGATGGTCATCTAAAAATATTTGTTGAGGCCTATTCAAATATACAGGGAAAAAAAGTGGAGAAAAATATCTTTGAAACTAATATAAAAGATATTGTTAACATTCATGATTTTTATGATCAGTTAATTGAAATAAGTAATAACATGATAATAAAAAATTAAATTATATCAATTTGATGAATGATTTATTTATAGGATTGATTCAATAAATTGTATGAACAAGGTAAATGAATGATCAATTCAATTATGATGGTCAGTATAGGTGGGGCCTTGGGCTGTCTGTTGCGCTGGTGGTTGGGGATTGCCTTGAACGCTTTTTTTCCTTATTTGCCCCTTGGAACTTTGGCTGCAAATTGTCTTGCTGGTTATTTTATTGGTATTGCCGTGGCAATTTTTGTGGTAATTCCAGTCCTGCTACCATGGCGCCTCTTCATTATTACGGGTTTTTTGGGTGGTTTATCAACCTTTTCATCTTTTTCTGCAGAAGTTGTTCTTTCCATGCAAGAAGGGCGTTTTATGTGGGCAGGAGTTATAGTGTTTACGCATCTTATTTGTTCAATAGGGTTGACCATTCTCGGAATTGCAACGGTCTATATGATGAGATCTTGTTTTCATTGATTGTTTCGCATTCATTTTGTTTACTTCAACTTATTCGTATGATTAGGTAGATTTACTTGAATGGGAAAGCGCAATAGAAGGATAAATTTAAATGAAAAAAATTATTGTAATGATTTTCGGTACGGGGTTATTGGGGGCAGGAATAAATTCAGCTTTTGCCCAAGATTCAAAAAGTAAAGCTCCTTTTGATGAATCAATATGGCGTGTTGAACATTTAAGTCATCAAAAAACATTTATTAAATCCTATCAAAATGATCAGAAATTCACATATTTAAGTTTTAATCCTTATACACATCGAATTAATGGAAGTGGTTTATGTAATAAATTTCTTGGATTTTTTCAAAACAATGGAAACCAAATTACAATCAGTAAAATTGAACGTCAGCAAAATACCTGTTTGGATCCCCAGGTTAATGCGCAGGATGAATTTTTCTTTGACAAGTTAAAATTGGTTAAATCAGTTTCCATTGGTGGAAAATATCTAAGGTTGCTTGATGAAAATAATAAGATATTAATAACCGCAAAATATTTTAAATAATGATAACAAAAGGATGAATGGGTGATTATTTATTCGAATGAGGCAGAGGATCTTAACACGCCAACAGGCTTGATGCGTTGTCATATTTTCCGACCTGTCAAAGAGGGAAAATATACGGCGATCATATTTTACTCCGAAATTTATCAGGTAACTCAGCCAATTCGTCGTTTGGCATCTTATATAGCAGGGCAGGGTTATATTGTTATTGTTCCAGAAGTCTATCATGAATATGAAAATCCAGGGGTTGCCTTGGAATATGATAAGGAAGGGACGGATCGGGGTAACTGTTTGAAATTTGAAAAACCTGTTTCAGCTTATGATTCCGATACGATGTCAGTTATTGAATGGTTAAAAACCTATCCTTATTCTAATGGCAAGATTGGATCAATGGGGGTATGTCTAGGAGGGCATTTAGCGTTAAGAGCTGCCCTGAACCCTGAAATATCAGCAGCTGTCTGTTTTTATGCCACCAATGTGCATGATGCCACCCTTGGTAAGGGGCAAAGGGATGATACCTTGAAACGATTTAAGGATATCAAGGGAAAGGTTATGTTTACGTGGGGAAAACAGGATCCCCATATCCCTTTTGCGGGTCGGCAATTGATTCGTGAAGCCCTGGAAAAAGCAGAGGTTCAGTATGAATGGCATGAATTCAATGCCCAGCACGCTTTTTTAAGGGATGAAGGACCACGCTATGATCCCGCCCTGTTTCAAACCTGTATGGGGCTTGTCATTCGGTTTTTAAGGGATTCTTTTTAGATTGCTGTCGATAAAGTAACGTATGAATGATATTTAAATTTACGTTACTTTAATTTTTAATATTATTTTTCCTCTTTGAGGTATGCCTCAACGGGGCCGTTGAGTTTCATGCTCATGGGCTTGCCACTGCGTGTCAATGTATTGCCGATGGATACCTTGACCCATTGTTCGCTCAGACAATATTCAATAACATTATCTTTTTCCACTCCTTTAAAGCGAATACCAACTCCACGGTTTAAAAGCTCTTCATTATAGTATGGGCTTTGTGGATCGGCAGAAAGGCGATCGGGAAGCGCGTCTGACATTTTTAGGTTTCCTTGTTGTGATTTTAGCGATAAGTTTTTAACTTATTACAAAAAAATGATTCGGCCTGACAAGCAATTTTGCGATTGAAGATTTTAATGGCTGAAAAGGGCATGAACAGATGGAGATAATAAAGTGCGTGGATTTGGCATGAACAGATGGAATAGGTTATTAGTAAATACGATATTGTTTCATGTCGGAATGATCGGTTGTGCAGGAACTTTTTTTCCAGGTCTTGCCCAGGAAAGTCAAACTTTAAACAATCAAGTTCTCATGCGTTATCCAACTTTACATGGGAATAAAATTGTTTTTTCGGCACGGGGTAATCTTTGGCAGGTTTCAAAATCAGGTGGAACGGCCGTTCGGTTGACTTCCGAACAGGGTGAGGATTTGATGCCGAGATTTTCACCGGATGGTCAATGGCTAGCTTTTACAGGAAGCTATCAAGGCAATAGAGATGTTTATCTCATGCCCGCTGCGGGTGGAGAGGTCAAACGATTAACCTATCATTCCGACATTGTTGCTTCTGCACCGGAACGTTGGGGACCTGATAATATGGTTGTCACCTGGACACCGGATTCGAAATCAATCGTATTTTTATCTCGTCGGAATGCGTGGAACAGCTGGATGAGTTTGCCGTTTTCCGTATCCATAAAAGGTGGATTGCCAAAAGCGCTTCCCCTGGATCGTTCTGGATTTTTAAGTTATGATTCTGATGGAAAAAAAATTGCTTATACCCGTATCTATCGTGATTTTCGAACCTGGAAACGTTATGATGGTGGTCTGGCACAGGATATTTATATTTATGATTTTGATACAAAAAAACTGGAACAAATAACTCATTGGAAAGGCACAGATACCACTCCGATGTGGTATCAGGACAAAATTTATTTTTTATCTGACAGGGATGCAAATCGACGCGTTAATTTATGGGTTTATGACAAGACGACAGGAAAAAAACGTCAGGTAACGCATTTCATCGATTATGATATTGATTTTCCGTCATTGGGTGATCAAGGCATTGTCTTTCAACAGGGCGGTCATTTATACGTGCTTGATCTTCCATCGGAGCACCTGCATGAAATCCATGTTATTGTACCGGATGATGGTATAAAAATCATGCGTCGTTATGTGTCTTTGACTGATGATGTACGTAAAACTGATTCTGCCCAACAACCTGATTTCTCGATTGCTCCAAATGGAAAACGGGCCGCTTTTGCCGCAAGGGGAAATATATTCACCGTTCCTGTTGAAAATGGAGCTATCCGAAATTTGATTAATGCAAGTAATGTAGATGCAGATCATCCCGTCTGGTCACCGGATGGGAAATGGATCGCCTATACAACAGATAGTGATGGTGAACAGAATATTGCTGTTCGTCCATCTCTGGGAGGGGCCGAACGGCTTTTAACCCATTTCAAGTCAGGTTATTATTATGCTCCGCGTTTTTCTCCCGATGGAAAACTGCTTGCCTTTTCAGATGGCAACCATAATTTATGGACAGTTGATTTTGAGGGTAAATCCGTAAAAAAAATTGCCACCGATATTCATGCGGAAATACATGATTTTAGTTTTTCTCCTGACAGTCATTGGTTGGTTTATAGTTTAACTCAATCCAATCAGCAACGGGCAATTTGGGCTTATAACTTTGCTACGAATAAGATTGTTCAGCTAACATCCGGAAACAATAATGATTATTTGCCATTATTTTCTGCTGATGGAAAATATTTATATTTTGTTTCCAATCGCCATGAAAATACTGTTTTTGCTGACAATGAAATGAATGCCCTGACGGTTAAAAGCGCGGGAATATATGTGGCAACCCTACAGGTTGCAACCCCATCCTTATTCGCCCCTCGTTCTGATGAGGGAATTGTAGATAAAGATAGGGTTATAAGAGAGAAGGATGGAAAAACGATCTCTTCAATTCAGATCGATGAAAAAGGATTGGAAGGTCGAATTGTTCCCCTACCAATTGAAGGTGGCATGATTACAGATATGCAGATTGCTGGGGATAAGGTTTATTACTTGATGAGTCCTCCACAAACGATTTCTAGTGAATTTCCCGGTGAAAAACCTGCGTTGCATGTTTATGACGTTAAACAGAGGAAAGATACCATAATTGAACAGGGTATTCAGAATTATAGTCTTTCGTATGACGGTCAGAAATTTTTATATAACAAGAATAACCAGTGGGTTATTAGTGATGCCAAGGAAAAACATACGGAAGATAAATCATTAAAGCTTGAATCCTTAACAAGTTTTGTCATTCCGTCTGAAGAGTGGAGGGAAATGTTTGATAATGCCTGGCGTCTACAGCGTGATCTTTTCGTTAATCCCCAAATGAATGGACAGAACTGGCATGAAATTCATGATCGTTATGCCAAATTATTGCCATTGGCTGGATCAAGATCGGATATCAATTATCTTATTGGTCAGATGGTTGGAGAAATCGGCAATTCACATACATATGTTGGAGGTGGAGATCAACAGAATTTGACAAAAAAAGTTCCCACAGTCTTATTGGGGGTTGACTTTGCCTATGATGCACAGAAGCAGCGTTATTATTTGGCAAAAATATATTCCGGGGATAATAGCCGCAAAGCCTATCGCAGTCCTTTATCTGAACCAGGATTTAATATTCATGCAGGTGATTATCTGTTAACGGTAAATGGTCAAGAGGTAAAGAGTGGTATTAACCCTTACCGGTTTTTTGTCGGGCTCGAAAATCCTGTCCAACTCTCTTTTGAGGATCGGCAAACAAAAGCCGTGAAAAATGTAACAGTCAATACGATTAAAAGTGAACTGTCATTAAGAGAGAAAGACTGGATTGAACATAATCGTCGACTGGTTGATCGTTTATCAGGTGGGAAAATAGCCTATATCTATCTTTCAGATATGGAAGAGCTTGGATTGCAGCAGTTTATCCGTCAGTTTTATGCCCAGCTGGATAGACAGGCAGTTATTATTGATGATCGCTGGAACGGTGGTGGTTTTATCGATGAAATTCTTCTTGAGCGTTTAAGGAGAATCTTGGTGGGAATGACCACAAACCGTGAAAAAATGGCTCATTCCTTGCCTGAACAGTTGATTGTTGGACCTAAGGTCACGTTAATCAACCAGTATTCTGCATCTGATGGTGATATCTTTCCTTATTATTTTCGTAAATATGGTTTGGGTAAACTGATTGGCAAGCGAACCTGGGGTGGCGTACGTGGTATTCGCGGTTTTTGGCCGCTAAGGGATGGAGGATATATTACTATTCCAGAAGAAAGCTTGTATGGATTACAATCAGAATGGATTATTGAAAATCACGGGGTCGATCCAGATATTGAAATTGAGAATACTCCAGATGAATTACAGCATGGGCATGATAGACAATTGGAAACGGCAATAGATTATTTGCTAAAAGAGTTAAGGGATCATCCTGTATCTATGCCTCAGTCTCCTTCTTGGAAAACCGCTTATCCTGAGAACGGTATCCCCTTTAACAGGAAATAGGGTTCGAACTGTATGGTATCTTAATATAAGCCATACAGTTATCATTTTTAGAGTTTATATAAGCAGTAAGAAGAGATAACAGCCGTCACATTGATTTTTGAACATTTAAAATGTTGAAAGATCGTTAGTCTTTTAAAAAAGTTTGATGCAGTTTAATAATCTGGTATCCGGAAGCCAAAGTACAATGATCCAATTTTTTACCTTGTTGTACGGGACATTGATACCAATGATAATTTTTATAAAATAACCCATAACCATCTTCTATATTACAGGATTTTTCTAAACTACCTGCAACTATTGGACATTTTTTATATATATTTTGTCTATTTATGAAAAAATAACCATCAGCAGGGGCGCAGTTGATAGTAACAACACCATTTTCCAGCCAGCATCGTTTATATTGGGCGACAGCTTTACAGGTAAACAGGATATTTAGGCTAATTCCAGCAATTATGGTTACAGCCAAAGAGCGCAGATGAAAGATCATTTATCTTTCCAGTTGAGATTAATAGGTAAGTGATCGCAGTCATTATTGTAAGGACTGGTTTTAACCATTTTATAGGGCTATAGTTTTTTTTGAAAGATTTGAAAGAATAAATTTAAAAGGGCTTTCAAAATGAGTAAAAAACAAAATAAATTAATTTTTATGGCCTGCTGCACTGCCTTGTTATTATCGACTGGTACAGCTAAAGCAATCGGTTTAAAGTTTTCCAATCCTCAGCCACATCAGAAAATTAAGGCCGGGAATCAAGAAATTCATTTGGTTTATGACCATGAATTTGATCCTTTCCGCAGTCGTTTGTTATTGATAAATCAATCTGGACAACCTGATTTGATTCCCGCAACAACCGCTTTAAATCACAGGGAAGTTAAAACATCATATCCGTTAAAGGCGGGGCAATATATCTTGCAATGGCATGTTTGGAATTGGAAGGGGGAGGAAAGTACAGGTGAAATTCCTTTTGAGGCTGTTAATCCCTGATTTTGTTCATTCTATTGCCAATCGTAAACCTGCTCCAGCAGCAAGTGGGCAAAAAGGTAGAGCAATAGCAAAACATGCCCCGAGTAATTGAAGATTGGGTAGGAATGCGAGATTATTTAATTTTGCATCAATAAGCATGGTGCCAAAAATAAGGACGGGGGTTAACAAGGGAAAAGTTAATAAAGGGAGCAAAAAAGAGTTTTTCTTGGCTCCAAGGGCAATAGAATTTGTCATTCCCCCGACAAGAGATTGACAGGCGGTTCCAAGTGAAAGGCTGATAATAAAAATGGGCAGGATTGATACGGGCAAGTTATATAAAATTGTTAAGGGGATACTGGCGCAGAGAAGAGGGATTCCTGTACATAACCAGTGACCTGTCATTTTGGTGAAGGCCAAGGTAGAGGGAGATATTCCAAGCAAAAAAAATTGATCCAGGGACCCATCCTCATAATCTTGCTGGTATATGCGTTCCATAGGCAACAAAGCGGCCAACAGGGCGCAAACCCACAAAATGGCGGGGGCTATTTGCTGAAGTCTTTGAGGTTCTGGTCCAAGCGCAAGCGGAAAAAGAGTCGCTGTCAAAATAAAAAACAGGATTGTTCCAATGGTATCACTGGCATGCCGGAAAGAAAGTAATATTTCTCGTTGTAAAAGAAGAATGAAAGGCATGGGAAAGATATCTTAATGTAAGGAAGGAAGTGAAAGATTAAGAGATCTTGCGTTGATCAATGGAAGATCTGTATGTGTACTGACTAAAATCATGCCACCGTTTTTTTGAAAAGAGGCAAATATTTCAGCAAGATTGATCATGTTTTCTCTATCCAATCCAACGGTTGGTTCATCTAGCAACCAAATTGTTGCAGGTTTAAGCAAAATGCGGGCCAGGGCTGTGCGACGTTTTTGACCAGCGGATAATAATCGAACGGGAGTATCAATTAAATGGTATAAATTAAATTTTTTCAAACAATCGTGAAGATTGGTTTTGTAAAATTTTGAATATAACTGCAGGTTCTCTCTCACAGTCATAATCGGTTTTAAGGCGTTTGAATGACCCAACCAGGCAATAGTTTGAAGATAATTTTCATAAGTTTCATGATGTTCAAAGATGTTTCTGGAGTTCCATAAAACATTACCTGAATCTGGTTTTCTGAACCCTGCGAGAATTCTTAATAATGTACTTTTGCCAACGCCATTTGGACCATGGATACAGAGACTTTCCCCTGCAGATAGAGAAAAATTGATATTGTTCAGGACCAGTTTTTCATTTCGAAATGTGGTTAGATTGACAATAGATACGGTCATGAAAAGGGTTTCAAAAATGATTTTAAGTTACAAAAGTACACTGTTTAGTGAAATTGTAAAAGCCCATGAATAATTGCTTTTATGATATTCAAGATATAATAAGTATAGTGTAATTGGCGAGATAACAAATATAAAATGTTGTTTATACACGATTATCTAACGACATAATTTAAGGATATCATTATGAAACTGATTGGTCAGGATAATTTAAAAACATGTAAAACGTTGGAAGTCGATGGAAAAACCTATCATTATTTTTCACTGGTTGAAGCAGAGAAAAAATTGGGTAATTTTCGTCGTTTACCAAATACCTTAAAAGTATTGCTGGAAAATGTTTTACGCTTTGAAAATGGTCAATCTTTTACGGTAGACAATGCCAAGGCAATTATAGAATGGCAAAAGAATCATCATAGCCAGTCCGAAGTGCCTTTTCGTCCTTCCCGTATTTTGATGCAGGATTTTACAGGGGTTCCAGCTGTTGTCGATTTGGCTGCCATGCGTGAAGGAATGACCCAGTTAAAAGGTGATCCGCAAAAGGTTAATCCACTAATTCCGGTAAATCTGGTGATTGATCATTCTGTAATGGTCGATAAATTTGGATCTGATGCGGCACTGAAAGAAAATATAACGCTTGAATTTGAACGAAACGCTGAGCGGTATGCTTTCCTTCGTTGGGGACAAGAAGCGTTCAAAGGTTTTTCCGTTGTTCCACCTGATACTGGAATTTGTCATCAGGTTAATTTGGAACATATTGCCAAGGTTGTTTGGCTTCGTGATGAAGATGGAAAAACCTATGCCTATCCAGACACTCTTTTTGGAACAGATTCCCATACAACAATGGTCAACGGATTGGGTGTTCTTGGCTGGGGTGTTGGAGGTATCGAAGCTGAAGCAGCCATGTTGGGGCAACCGATTACAATGTTAATACCGGATGTTATCGGCTTCCGGTTAACAGGAAAATTGGCAAAGGGTGTAACTGCAACAGATCTTGTTCTGACAATTACACAGATGTTACGTAAGAAGGGTGTTGTTGGCAAGTTTGTTGAATTTTATGGTCCGGCTTTGGATCATTTACCACTTTATACACGGGCTACAATTGCAAATATGGCACCTGAATATGGCGCAACATGTGGGTTCTTCCCGGTTGACCAGCAAGCTTTGGATTACCTCAAATTAACCGGTCGTGACGATCATCAGATTAAGTTGGTGGAAGCTTATCTTAAAGCACAGGGTATGTTCCGTGAAGCGAATGCGGAAGAACCAGAATTTACTGATACTTTGGAACTGGATATTGGTAATGTTGTTCCCTCTATTTCAGGTCCTCGTCGTCCACAAGATCGTATCAGCCTCAGCGATGCAACCTCTGCATTCGTCAAAGAGCTGTCTTCAGGATTCCATGTTGAAGGTAAAGATCAAGATGTCGCTTGTGCTGTTGCCGGTAAAGATTTTAAACTCGAACATGGTTCAGTTGTAATTGCGGCAATTACTTCATGCACCAATACCTCTAATACGGAAGTGATGATTGCTGCTGGTTTATTGGCAAAAAAAGCACATGCTTTGGGATTGAAGCGGAAGCCTTGGGTTAAAACGTCTCTTGCACCTGGTTCAAAAGTTGTTACTGAATATTTAGAAAAGGCCGGGTTAATTCCATCTCTTGATGCGCTTGGATTCAATATTGTTGGATATGGTTGTACAACCTGTATCGGAAATTCCGGTCCTCTGGCACCAGAAATTGTTGACACTATCGAAAATAACAATTTGGTGGCAACAGCGGTTCTTTCGGGAAACCGTAACTTTGAGGGACGTATTTCTCCAAACGTTCGCGCAAACTATCTGGCAAGTCCACCGTTGGTAGTCGCTTATGCTTTATTGGGAACCTTGCGTAAGGATATTACAAAGGATCCTATTGGTGTTTCCAAGGATGGTAAGGAAATTTATCTACATGATATTTGGCCTTCAACAGAGGAAATCAAAGAGGTAATGGCAGCAGCGATTACGCGTGAAGAATTCCGTAAGGGATATGATAATATCAGTAAAGGTACGGTTGAATGGCAGAGATTGGCTGTGGCAACTGGATCTCAGACTTATGATTGGGATTCAAAATCAACCTATGTTCGTAATCCTCCCTATTTTGAAGGAATGAAGCGGCATCCTGAAGCCCGTCATGATATTAAAGGGGCAAGAATATTGGCGTTATTAGGGGATAATGTTACAACAGATCATATATCTCCAGCTGGTTCCATTCGTAAAGATTCCCCTGCTGGCAGATATTTGACTGAACATGGAGTTAGGGTGGAGGACTTTAACTCGTATGGTTCACGTCGTGGTAATCATGAGGTCATGATGCGTGGCACTTTTGCCAATATCCGTATTCGTAATGAAATGGTTCCAGGAGTTGAAGGTGGATATAGCAAGCATTATCCTGATAGTAAGGAAGGGGCAATCTATGATGTTGCCATGGAATACCAAAAAGAAAATACACCATTGGTTGTTTTTGGCGGTAAAGAATACGGAATGGGTTCCTCCCGTGACTGGGCGGCAAAAGGTACGACGTTGTTGGGAGTAAAAGCCGTTATTGCTGAAAGTTTTGAACGTATTCATCGTTCTAATCTTGTTGGAATGGGTGTATTGCCACTCTTATTTGAGGAGGGTACAACACGTAAAACGTTGGGATTGAAGGGTGATGAAAAAATCGATATTTTGGGTATCGAAACTTTAAAACCGCGTCAAAAAATGATTATGAGAATAACTCGCAATGATGGTTCACATCAGGATATTCCTGTGATCTGTCGTGTTGATACGCAAGAAGAGGTAGAATATTATCGTAATGGTGGCATTTTGCCTTATGTTCTCAGACTAATGGCCTAAGTCTTAAAATCTGTTTTAAAGTGTAAGTGACCTGTTTATTTGTTAAACAGGTCACTTTTCATTTGTAATATATCCAAACATAACGTGTCATTATCATGGAATTATAAATATTTGGATTTGTTACTTGTAAAGCATTTATAAGATTGTTAAATTAATACAAAATTGTCTTCCGTTAGATGTGGGGGGTGGCCTTAGTCGGCCGCCTTTTTTATTTTGGAATCCGTAGAAAATATTTCTGATGTACGTATTGAACAACGTGTTATCGCTTTGATTGAACCCATTTTGATTAATATGGGATATGAGTTGGTTAGAGTGGCTTTGTTGGGCAAACAAGCTTTGACCTTACAGATTATGGTGGATCGGGCTGATGGTAGTCTGATTAATGTTGAGGATTGTGAACAGATTAGTCACGCTGTAAGTGCTGTAATGGATGTTCATGATCCTATGGAAGGTGCCTGGACATTGGAGGTTTCCTCCGCCGGAATCGATCGTCCCTTGGTGCGCGTAAAAGATTGGAACCGTTTTGCGGGTCATCTTGCCAAAGTGGAAATGATGATTCCAATTGAAGGCAGAAGACGGTTTTCCGGGATTGCCCTGGGAGCGGATGAACAGAATGCGCGTATGCGTTTAGATACAGGTTCTGAAATTGAATTGCCTTTGTCAGAAATACGCAAGGCTAAATTGGTGCTGACTGATTCTTTAATTGATGCATGCAGTCATATGGTCAATGCTTTATCTGGGTCGGAAACTGAATAAAGTATAAGTGAAAATAAAATCAAAACCGGTTTAATCTGGTATAATAGATTGTGAGGTTAAAATGGATACGTCTGTTGCTCGTCCTGAATTGTTATTGGTTGCTGATGCTGTTGCACGTGAAAAAGCCATTAGCCGGGAAGAGATTCTCGAAGCGATGGAACAGGCCATTCAAAAGGCTGGACGCGCTAAATATGGTCATGAAAAAGACATTCGTGCGATAATTGATCGTAAGACGGGAGAGGTGCGCCTTTCCCGATGGACAGAAGTCGTGGAGGAAGTTGAAAATGAGGCTTCACAAATTCCATATAAAATTGCGCTCAAGATACAGCCTGATATTAAGATTGGTGAATATCTTATTGATCCATTGCCACCCATAGATTTTGGCCGTATCGCTGCACAGACTGCAAAGCAGGTTATCGTGCAACGTGTTCGTGAATGTGAACGGAATCGTCAATATGAGGATTTCAAGGACCGTATTGGTGAAATTGTGAATGGAACAGTGAAACGAACTGAATATGGCAATCTGTTGGTGGAAATTGGCAGTGTCGAAGCTTTGTTAAGGCGTGATGAATTGATTCCAAGAGAAAACTTTCGGAATTCAGAGCGTGTAAGAGCCTATATTTGTGATGTCCGTAAGGAGCCACGTGGTCCACAGATCTTTTTATCTAGGACGCACCCCGCATTTTTGGCGAAATTGTTTGCACAGGAAGTGCCTGAAATCTATGATGGTATTATCGAGATTAAGGCAGTCGCCAGAGATCCGGGTTCCCGAGCGAAAATGGCTGTTATTTCAAAAGACAGTACCATTGATCCTGTTGGTGCTTGTGTTGGAGTCAGGGGGTCTCGTGTACAAGCTGTAGTACAGGAATTGCAAGGGGAAAAAATTGATATCATTCCTTGGAGCGGTCAGGCGGCCACCTTTGTCGTGAATGCCTTGGCACCGGCGGAAGTTACAAAAGTTGTCATGGATGAGGAAGCTGGGCGTGTGGAGGTTGTGGTTCCAGATGATCAATTGAGTTTAGCTATTGGACGTCGTGGACAAAATGTTCGTTTGGCCAGTCAATTGACACGATGGGACATTGATATTCTGACCGAAACAGAAGAATCAGATCGTAGACAAGAAGAATTCCGTCGCAGATCCGCTATTTTTGCCGAAGAGCTGGATGTTGATGATGTGATTGCCGGCCTGTTGGTTACAGAAGGTTTTCATACTATTGAGGAGCTTGCTTTTGCCGATCCCCAGGAATTGGCTGAAATTGAAGGTTTTGATGCAAATATCGCGCAAGAGCTTGTCCAGAGGGCAGAAGAATGTTTGGAAAAACAACATCGTTCTCTGGATGAGAAAAGGCAGGCTCTTGGGGTTTCGGATGAGCTTGTGGAACTTGATTGCTTTACACAACAAATGTTGATCTTATTGGGTGAAAAAGGGGTGAAAACGCTCGATGATTTAGCTGACCTTGCCAGTGATGAACTGATCGAGATTCTTGGTGCAGATGCAATTGATGAAGAAACAGCCAATGCAATTATTATGCAGGCCAGAGAACATTGGTTTGAAGAAGAGGGAGGCGAGGAAAGTCAAGATAAAGAATAAAATTTGATAATGATATTTAAATGATTAGGCTTCATGGGAGGCCTAATCATTTTGATTTATTATTTTCTTTTAATTTTGAATAGTTTACGCTAATGAATAAAAGTCCTGATAGCTCGGCGAATCGTCAACGTTTCTGTGTGGTTACAAGGGAAAGAGATGATCCTGAAAATTTAATTCGTTTTGTTTTGTCGCCAGATGGATATATTGTTCCAGATTTGACAGAACGGCTTCCTGGAAGAGGGATGTGGTTGAAAGCCGATAAAAATATCATACATAAGGCGATAGAAATGCGTTCGTTCTCACGTGCAATGCAATGTCAGGTTACGGTTCCGGAAAATTTGGTGTCAATAATTAGGGATGGTTTGCGGAATAAAATTAAGGATACATTTGGTTTTGCAAGACGTGCTGGACAGATTACGTACGGTTTTGTAAAAGTAAGAGAAAAGATTTCTCAGAATATTGCTGGATTGATTATACAGGCTATAGATGGTAGTGAAGAAGAAAAAAAGCGTATATTATCAGGAACGGGTCTTTTACCTGTCATGGCAGTTTTTACGGCAAAAGAATTGGGAATGATTTTTGGTCGAGAATATATAGTTCATGCAGCAATTTACAGGGGACCGTTTGTAAAACAAATTCTTTTTGATAATAAACGGTTATCAGGAATAATAAATTAGGGTATAAATCGATGGAATAAGTCAACCCATCGAAAATGGATTTAAGAACAGGCAGGTATATGAGCGAAGGCAACGATCAAGAACAAGGACAGGGTAAAAAACGTTTATCTTTACGTTCATCAGTAAAAAGGGACGTGGGGCAGACTGTCGATGCCGGATCTATTAGGCAAAGTTTTAGCCATGGACGCAGCAAGGTTGTCCAGGTTGAAGTACGTAAAAAGCGTAGTGCGCCTGGCAGTAAGGAAAAACAGGTTAATAGTGTCCGTAAACCTGCGGCAAAAAAAGCATCTGCTGGTTCGAGTAAACGCTCCTTGACAGCTGCAGAATTAGCCATCAGACAGCGTGTTCTGGAAGAACAAAAGCTTGAACAGCAGCGTAAAAATCTTGAACGTCAAGAACAGGAAAAAATATCTATTCTTTCAGAAGCGGAGAGATTACGTAAAAAACAGGAAGAAGAGAAAGTTCTAGCCAAGGCACAGGCAGAGGCTGAAAAGGCTGCGCAGGAAGAAGGCAAGGAAACTGTTGAGCAGGAAAAAATTGCTGTATCTGAGACAGAAGAAGAATCTAAAAAAACTATAAAATCCAAAAAAACGAAAACTGCATCTGAACCTCCATTACGTCGGGTCAAGGTTTCCAAGGTTCCTATTCCTGGTGAAATTACCTTGGCACCAGAGCCTGTTCCTGTGGAACCTTTGGCAAAAAGGGCTATTTTGCCTGAAAAACCTGTGGTGAGTGAGTCTGTTAAGAATGGAGAATCCGTATCTGGTAAAACCTCAGTAAAAAATTCAAGTGAATCTGTTCTCAATGTCAAAACATCTGAAAAAGACGGAAAAATAAATAAGAAATCTGTTGAATCTTCACGCAGGATTAATGTTCAGGATGATATGGATTCTGATGAAGGGGAAGGTCGTCGTGGTTCGTCCCGTCGTGGAAGCGGTGTAAATCGTAAAAGCAGTAGTCGAGGCAAGGGGGATGGTCGACGTTCTGGTAAAATAGATATTCAGGCAGCGATTGAGGGCGAGGATGATAATAAAGTTCGTTCGTTGGCTTCGGTACGTCGTCAAAGAGAACGTGAACGCCGTCAAGCAGAGTTGGAGAAATTACGTACGGATCAGGTAAAGGTTGTTCGTGATGTCACTCTTCCAGAAACAATTACCGTACAAGAACTTGCCAATCGTATGGCTGCACGCCAAGGAGTCGTTATTAAAGCCCTGATGAAAATGGGTGTGATGGCAACAGTTAATCAGTCATTGGATGCAGACACGGCCGAATTGATTATCGAGGAATTTGGTCATCGTGTGCATAGGGTTGCCGATAGTGATGTTGAACTTGGTATTGAAGGTGTAGAGGATAAGGATGAGGATAAATTGCCCCGTCCACCTGTTGTAGCGGTGATGGGACATGTTGATCATGGTAAAACCTCTTTGCTGGATGCTCTGCGGACAACGGATATTGCGCATAAGGAGGCTGGTGGGATTACCCAGCATATTGGCGCCTATCAGGTTAGAATGCAGTCAGGTGCTAAAATCACCTTTTTAGATACGCCTGGTCATGAGGCATTCACGGCGATGCGTTCCAGGGGAGCGTCAGTGACGGATATCGTGGTGCTTGTTGTTGCTGCGGATGATGGGGTCATGCCTCAGACAATTGAGGCAATTAAACATGCTAAAGCTGCAAATGTTCCAATTATTGTCGCCATTAATAAATGTGATTTGCCTGGAGCCAATCCTGACCGTGTAAGACAGGAGCTTTTGAATCATGAAATCGTCGTTGAGAAAATGGGGGGTGATACTCAGGATGTTGAAGTTTCGGCTAAAAAACATATCGGTTTGGACAAACTGGAAGAAGCAATCATTTTGCTGGCTGAATTGTTGGAATTAAAAGCAAACCCGAATAGAGTGGCAGAGGGTGCTGTTATTGAAAGCCGTTTGGACAAGGGACGTGGACCTGTTGCGACTTTATTGGTTCAGAAAGGAACCTTGAATAAAGGAGATGTTATTGTCGCTGGTTCTGAATGGGGTCGTGTTCGTGCGATGCTGGATGATAAAAGCAAGAATATGAAAAAAGCTGGACCTTCCACACCCGTAGAGCTTTTGGGTTTAACGGGTGTACCTCGTGCTGGTGAGCCTTTTGTTGTTGTGGATAATGAAAGTAAAGCTCGTGAAATTTCTGAATTTAGGCAACGTAAGGCTCGTGAAAAACAGGCAGCGGTTAGAATGGCTGCACGTGGAACCTTGGATCAGATGCTTGCGCGTATTCAAGCAAATGAGCAAAAAGAAATTGCTGTCTTAATCAAGGCTGATGTTCAGGGATCTGCTGAGGCTATTCAGGCGACAGTTCAGAAACTTGAACATGAGGAAATTAAAGTTCGCGTTTTATCCGCAACAGTTGGTCAGATTACGGAAAGTGATGTTCAACTTGCCAAAGCATCACAGGCTATCATTATCGCCTTTAATGTAAGGGCAACAACGCAGGCTAGAGAACTTGCGCAGCATGAAGGTGTTGATATTCATTACTATTCAATTATTTATCAGGTGGTTGATGATATTGAACAGATTATTAAAGGACGTATTGCACCAAAACAGCGTGAGAAATTCTTGGGTTATGCAGAAATTCGTAAAGTCTTTACCATTAGTAAAACTGGTAAGGTTGCAGGATGTTACGTAACACAGGGCGTGGTTCGTCGAGGCTGCGGTGTTCGGTTGTTGCGTGATAATGTTGTTATTCATCAGGGTAATTTAAGCCAGCTTAAACGTTTCAAGGATGATGTCAAAGAAGTGGCACATGATTATGAATGTGGACTTTCTTTTTCAGGATACAATGACTTGCGAGAGGGAGACGTTGTTGAATGTTATGAAATTGAAACAGTACAGGCTTGATGGATAAATTTATAGTAACTGGGAAGGATTTTTTGAAAAAGGATTCAAAAGGCCCTTCTCAACGGCAATTGCGCGTTGCTGAAGAAATCAGGCATATTTTGGCAGATTTATTCATCCGGATCGAATTTCGTGTGCCTGAACTTCAGGGACAGAAATTTACAGTAACGGAAGTGCGCATGACGCCTGATTTGCGTCATGCAATTGTATATATTTCTCACTTAGGGAAAAGTGATGTAGGGGATTTTTTACCTGCATTAAAACGAGTTGCACCTTATTTGAGAAATCAGCTATCACAAAAAATTAGACTTAAATTTTTACCTGATTTGAGATTTCAGCCTGATACAACTTTGGACTATGCAGCTAAGATTGATGCAGTGCTGAATAGTCCGGAAGTTTTGAGAGACCTTGAAAAAGAAAATCAATAATCAAGTTAGTACAAAGGATTTTTACTGATTTGATTAACCAGTTGGATTAATAGAGCCTGTTCTATTTTGATTACATCACTGTCAGAAGCAATGGAACCCGATGCGAAAAAGGTTCCTTTTTGTTTGTTGATGGGTAGATGTTCATTTCTGGGAATAATGGACCAATCAGCTTCCAAGATTGCTGAGCCATTTTGATTCCCCAGATTTTGTACATCCAAGTGGCTGATATTGATCAGGATCTGACTTGTTGGCATACCAACCTGTCTTTGATTGGTTATGAATAGAGTTGGATTTTTTATGGATAGCAAATGTGTAACATAATCGGTTACGGCAACGGATAAAACGCTACTCATTCTTCCGTTGACACTATGATGAAGACTGCTGTTTTCTCGGGTAACAATATCGGTTGTGTCAAGGTAATCCGGTACTGTGATCGGTGTAATGATAATAGTGGGGGAAGTTTCAGAATATTGTGTAATTTTGTTTGTCGACTGATTTATAATATTTTCATTGAAAGTGTAATATTTAAGAGGGGGAGCACTGCATCCCCCGAGAATAAATAAGGTACTTAATGAGGATAAAGCGATGAATTTATTCATTGTTTTCGACCAATCAGTAATAATTTAGGATTACGTTCTATTTCCCGCGAAAATCCTCGAAGTGAAGTGGAAGCATCAGCAAGGTTCTTCAGAATAATTTCAAGATTGTTTCGTGAAGGTGAACGGGATGAGGTAAGCGTTTTCACATTATCAATCATTTCTGATGCTGATGACACGGCTTTGTTTGAATTGTTTAATAAAATGTGAAGCTCTTTTCCGCGTGAACGAAGTTGGACATCTCCATCAACAAGCAATTTATTAAAGTTCTTCAATAAACCATCTATGTTTTTGTTGATATGAGTCACCAGAATATTTGTACTATCTGATGTTTTCTTGACGCTATTAATAAGATCAGGAGTTTGTTTGTTTAAAGTTTCGGCAAGTTGTCCTATTTTTTGTGCAGTGTCATTTAGGTTTCTGGAAAGTTGTTCAAGTTGTAGATTCATTAATTCGGATTTGATTTTTTGAAACGTAGAGGGACGGGAAGGTATTTCTGTAAGATTTTTTGCAATCACAGGATGAAAGTGAGGGGCATTCTGCAAATCAAAATCAAGAAAAATATTGGACGTACCGGTAACGAAACTTTCTGTGCTAATTTCTGCACAAAGTCCATTTTCTATCATTTTTTCCAATAGTTTTTTAAAATTATTATATTTATATCCTATGCGGATTTTTCTGGGATCAATATTGATTACTACAGGGATATATGCTTTGTGACTGCCTTGATCGAATTGGAGATTAATGGAATCAACGGTTCCTACCTGTACTCCTCTGAACGTAACAGGCGCTCCAATGGATAATCCTGATATTGAGCTTGGAAAAACGATTATGGCATGCTCTTTTTTTGAAAAAAGATTAAAATTACTGAAAAAAATAACAGCACAAAGAGCAAGAATTATTCCTCCCAATACAAAAGCCCCGATTGTGGTTTGTTTATTAATGGTCATCTTTGTTCTTCTTTCTCTTCTGCATTTTCATAACGTTGTCTATGCATAAAATCGTATACCAATTGACAGGATGGATGATCGTGCATTTCTTGTGGTGAACCATGGGCAAGGGGTGTCTTTGATTCCGCGTCAAGGAATATACCATCATCTGCAATTGTAAATAAACTTGATAATTCGTGACTGACTATGATGATTGTGCTTCCCAATCCATTTCGTAAGGTGAGAATTAAATCATCAAGTCTCTTAGAAGTGATGGGATCAAGTCCGGCTGAGGGTTCATCAAAAAATAGGATTTCTGGATCAAGGGCAAGAGCTCTAGCCAAGCCACACCGTTTTCTCATTCCTCCGCTTAATTCAGAGGGATACAGGTTAATGGCATATTCCATTCCAACCAGCCCCAGTTTTAATTCTACCAATCGATGAATCATTTCTGGAGAAAGGTTGGTAAAAAGTTGCAATGGAAGTGCAACATTTTCACCTACTGTCATAGAGCTCCATAGAGCAGCATTTTGAAACAAAATACCAAAATTATGCGCGATTTTTATGCGATGTTTTCTCGAAACTCTCCAGTAATTTTCATTCTTGACAAGATAATCACCCGCTATTGGTTCTAAAAGCCCTATCATGGATTTAAGAAGTGTACTTTTTCCACATCCACTACCACCCATTAGGGCAAAAATGCTGCCTTGCTTAACGTCAAAATTAATGTTTTTCTGGATAACCTTTGTACCGTAACCAATGGTGAGATTTTTAACGGATAGAAGTATATTGCTGGATTGGTTGCTCATTATTTATATTCCAATCATATCAGCAATAACGGCAAATATGGCATCAATAGCGATCACCCCTACAATGCCAGTAACCACAGCTTTGGTCGCAGCCAAGCCGACATCAACCGCACTTCGTCCTGATTTTAACCCGATGTAACAGCTGCTTACCCCTATAAATATTGCAAATGAAATGGTTTTGAGACCACCAAACACAAATTGGTTGAAAGCAACCGCTCCGAAACTTTGTTGTAAAAATCCTATGATTGAAACTTTTAACATGAAAATGGAAACAATCAATCCGCCAAGAATTCCCATAAAACAGCCATAAAGATATAAAATCGGCATGGTGATTACAAGTGAGAGCATTGATGGAAGAATAAGATATTCCATAACGGAAACACCCATGACTTTTAACGCATCGATTTCCTCATTTCCCTGCATTGTTGAAATACGGGCTGCATAGGCCCCACCTGTTCGGCCTGAAATAACAATAGCACTCATGACGGCAGCCATTTCCCGAACAGTTGCAATGCTGACCAAGTTTGCCACATAAGCGTCAGCTGCAAACCTGCGTAATTGTACTGCACCGACAAAACCAAGAATTGCCCCGACTAGAAAATTAACAACACTGATGATTAAGAGGGCAGACGGACCAGCGTTCTGGACATCAGAAATCAAATCCACAATTCGCATGTAAGAACGGCCGGTGAGGGATTTTAAAATACCAATAATAACTTCCTTAAGCATCTGGACAGTTATGCCAAGATTGGTCAGTCCGTTGATAGTCCATTCACCAATCATATATAACGGACGAAAGGGAGATGAATGTTTAACAGGTCCCTCATCTTTGCTTTCATGCAAGAGGGAAAGAAGTTCTTGTGCGGAAGCAGGCAGATCCTTGTCAGAGAATTTTATGGAATGTTTGGTGGCCTGACATTTGATATCCCAAAGAAAGACAATCAATCCACTATCCCAGTTTTTAAGATTTCTAGCATCAAAATAAAGCGTTTGATGAGCAGGGATCCTTTCTAGATTTTTTGGAGAAAATCGGGGAATGTTATTGTTTTTTGCTAACCATTGCCCACTTAAGGAAATAACATAATGATTTTCTTGCTGCTCTAGTTTCCACTGAGGCTGCTGATCTGAATTTATATCGCTCATGCTTTGTCTGAATAATGTTGAATAATTTTATTTCATAAAATTATACTAAAAAGGTAAATATATAAAACATTATATACTTATATGAAATGTAGGTGAATTTATTATCATTTTAATTTTTTATATAATATGGTTTTTTTTGTAAAAAGTAACTATGTAAAAAAGAGAAGTATTGGTAATATAAAAGTTACTTTTCAGAGAATTAGGATTTTTGATTGATTGATGCATACAAAACGTAAACAGAAGTTGGATGGATGGCTTCTTGTTGATAAACCATTAAATGTGACATCTGCTTACGTTGTAAATAGGGTGAAATATGTTTTTAATGCCTGTAAGGTAGGGCATAGTGGTACCTTGGATCCATTGGCGACAGGGTTGTTACCCATCGCTTTTGGCCAGGCAACCAAAACAATCCCTTACATTATGGATAAGACAAAAGTTTATCATTTTGAACTTACTTTTGGAGAATCTCGTACAACGGATGATGCTGAAGGTGAGGTTCTTGACCATTCAGAGTTCAGACCGGGTGATGAACAAATCAATAAAGCTTTACAGTCCTTTCAAGGAGAAATATATCAGGTACCTCCTATTTACTCAGCGGTAAAGGTGCAAGGTAGACGTTCTTATGACTTAGCACGTCAAGGGGAAAAACCTCAACTAAAAGAACGGTTGGCACGTATTGATTCTTTTCGAATGATAGAACGGATTGATAAAGATCGTGCAAAGTTTGAAGTTGTTTCTGGTAAAGGCGTTTATATGCGTTCTTTAGCCAGGGATTTGGCGGTTGCCTGTAATACAGTTGGTTATGTTTCTGAATTACGCCGCCTTCGCGTGGGTCCATTTGATATTGCAAATGCTTTTTTACTGGACAAACTCGTTGAAAATGGCAAAAAAGGAATTGTTTCTTTAGATATGCTTCTTCCCGTTCAAACTGCGCTGGACGACATCCCGGCTCTAGCTATGACTGAAGAGGAGGCTGAATCCCTGAATTTTGGCAAATCTATTGATCTGACCGAGATACGGAATCGTTTTGCACTGGATGTGAATTCATATGATGGCATTGTTCGTGCAATGAAAAAGGAGCATTTTATAGGATTGTGCCATTTAAACAATAAATGGCTGCGTCCTGTTCGTATTTTTAATATTTAAATTGATGAAAGGATATACGATGTCGATTACACCGGATCGTCGTACCCAGCTAATTAAAGAATACCAAACCAAAGAAAATGATACAGGGTCTCCTGAGGTTCAGATTGCTTTGTTAACAGAAAGAATTAATAATTTAACTGAACATATGAAAGAACACGCCAAGGATTTTCATTCCCGGCGTGGGTTATTGAAATTGGTTGGTCAACGTCGTCGTTTGCTGGCCTACATCAGTCGGGTTAATAAAAGCCGTTATGAAAACCTGATCAAGCGTTTAGGTTTGCGTCGTTAAAAAATAAAGACTGGTTTATCTATTAAACCAGTCTTTATTTTATAAATTAAGAATATTGAGTATATTATAATCAAAACAGGAAAGTTTTTTGAAATCCAGCTTTACAGCGTTTCAGGCCACATGGTGTGAAAATAACAAAATATAAATGCTCCATGCCGTCCGAAACGCTGTTATTTACAGCATTGAATGTAATGATGGTTAAAAAAATTTTCTTGCGTATAACTTCATAGGATAAAAAATGTTTAAATATTATCGTAAGGAAATTGAATGGGGGGGACGTCCTCTTATTCTGGAAACAGGTAAAATAGCGCGTCAGGCAGATGGTGCAGTGATGGCCACTTATGGCGGGACTACAGTATTATGTACAGCTGTTGGAAATAAGAAAGCCAATCCAGATCAGGATTTCTTTCCATTAACCGTGCATTATCAGGAAAAGGCTTTTGCAGTTGGAAAAATTCCTGGCGGTTTTTTCAAACGTGAGGGGCGCGCTTCTGAAATCGAGACATTGATCTCTCGACTTATTGATCGGCCTATTCGTCCATTATTTCCTGATAATTTTTGTAATGAAGTGCAGGTTATAGCGACTGTTTTAAGTCATGATATGGAAAATGATCCTGCCATTGTTGCCATGATTGGCTGTTCTGCAGCGCTGACCCTGTCCGGTATTCCTTTCTTTGGACCGATTGCGGGTTGCCGGGTTGGATATATTGATAATGAATATGTTCTAAATCCGGTTTTGGCGGAGATGGATCAAACCAAATTGGACTTGGTTGTGGCGGGTACTTCCGAAGGGGTTCTGATGGTTGAATCCGAAGCCCAGGAATTAAGTGAAGAAGTAATGTTGGGGGCTGTTAATTTTGGTCACGAGGCCTGTCAGCCTGTTATTGATGCAATTATCGCTTTGGCCGAGCATGCTGCCCGTCAACCTTGGGAATTGTCTGAACCTACTGCAGAAGAGAAGAAATTAAAAACTCGTATTGACAAGATTGGACGCAAACCTTTGGCGGAAGCCTATAAGGAAAAGGAAAAGCAAAAACGTTACACTTTACTGGATGCGGCACGTACCAAAATTATTGATAAGCTTGTTGAGGAAGAATTTGATACAGCCAAGGCGGGTTCCTTGATTGATAAATTGGAAGCCGATATTGTTCGTAATTCAGTGCTAAAGACAGGATTGCGGATTGACGGACGTGATTTAACCACGATTCGACCCATTATCAGTGAAGTTGGTGTTTTACCTAGAACACACGGATCCGCTCTTTTTACCCGGGGTGAAACGCAAGCTCTGGTTGTGACAACTTTAGGTACAACTCAAGATGAACAGGTTGTGGATGCGTTAGAAGGGGAATATCGTTCTAATTTCATGTTGCATTATAATTTTCCTCCTTATTCTGTGGGGGAATGTGGACGGTTGGGTTCACCTGGGCGTCGTGAAATTGGTCATGGAAAACTGGCATGGAGAGCTATCCATCCTCTGTTGCCAAGCAAGGAAAAATTTCCATATACCATGCGTGTAGTTTCTGAAATTACGGAAAGTAACGGTTCGTCCTCTATGGCTACGGTTTGTGGAACCTCTTTATCCCTGATGGATGCAGGTGTGCCACTGGAACGTCCTGTAGCGGGAATTGCCATGGGATTGATCAAGGAGAAAAAGGGTGTTGCTGTATTGAGTGATATCCTTGGTGATGAAGATCATCTGGGAGATATGGATTTTAAAGTTGCTGGTACTGAAGTTGGTGTCACCGCTTTACAAATGGATATTAAAATTACATCCATTACACCAGCAATTATGGAACAGGCCTTGGAACAGGCTCGTGAAGGAAGAATTCATATTTTGGGTGAAATGGCAAAAGCCTTGACAGAAAGCCGTAATGACATTGCAGAGAATGCACCACATGTAATCATTATGAATGTGCCCAAGGAAAAGATCAGGGATATTATTGGATCTGGCGGTAAAACAATTCGTGAAATTGTTGAATATGCAGGTTGTAAAATTGATATTGATGATGATGGTACAATACAAATTGCTGTTACATCGAATGAACAGGCGGAAAAAGCCAAGGAGCGTATCAATGCAATCATTGCTGAACCAGAAGTTGGCCGCATTTATACAGGAAAAGTTGTAAAGGTTGCCGATTTCGGAGCATTTGTCAATTTTATGGGGGCTCGTGACGGGCTGGTTCATATTTCTGAATTATCAGCCGGGCGTGTCGGTCGTACAAGTGACGTTGTCAAAATGGGGGATACTGTCAAGGTGAAGGTTGTGGGTTTTGATGATCGAGGAAAAATCAAGCTTTCCATGCGTGAGGTAGATCAGGAAACAGGTGCTGACATCAGTGAAGCCGTTGGAGTCAAAAACAGCTCGTCATCTCGTAATCGCAATGATAACCAGTCCAAACGCTCATAGGTTTTTATGTGTATCATTTTTTTCAATAAAAAGATGATTCTTGATTTTTTTATTGGAATAAATATAAGTGGGCTATTCAAAGTTTTTTTGGTTTAGATTGTTTAGTCCACTGCATATAGAGCAGGAGTAATAATGAAAGCAGTTAATTCAATTCGTATGGGAAATAAAGAAGTCCTCCCTTTGATTGAAGGGGGTAAAGGGGTTTCTGTTTCTACAGGAGTATCTGCTGGTCATTGGTCTGCTGCGGGTGGAATTGGAACCATTTCCATTGTAAATGCTGATAGTTATGATGAAAATGGCAATGTTATTCCCCAGATCTATCATGCAAAAACACGGCGTGAACGACATGAAGAACTCATTCAATATGCAATTAAGGGCGGAATAACCCAAATAAGGGTTGCCCGTGATATTGCGGGGCCAAAAGTGCCTCTTCATGTCAATATTATGTGGGAAATGGCAGCAAGTGAACTGATTGCATCTCAGGTTTTGGAACAATCAAAAGGCTTGATTAATGGTGTTACCTGTGGAGCGGGAATGCCCTATCGTTTATCAGAAATTGCTGCAAAACATGCATTATATTACTATCCCATTGTTTCCTCTGGACGTGCATTCAATGCGTTATGGCGTCGATCTTACAGAAAAACGCCAGAATGGCTTGGTGGGGTGGTTTATGAAGATCCATGGAGGGCTGGGGGGCATAATGGGTTATCAAATAGTGAAAATCCATTAGAACCGCAGGATCCTTTTCTACGCGTTGTAGAGTTGAGAAGAGTCATGCGCCAATATGGACTGGATCATGTTCCAATCATTATGGCAGGTAATGTCTGGTGGCTTTCTGAATGGGAAGATTGGATTGATAATCCAGATTTGGGTATGATTGCATTTCAGTTCGGTACAAGACCTTTGTTAACGAGGGAAAGCCAAATCCCTCAAGCTTGGAAAGATCGTTTGCGGACATTGAAAAAGGGTGATGTATATCTTAATCATTTCTCTCCTACAGGTTTTTATTCATCGGCAGTTCAAAATAGTTTTCTTAATGAATTGAGGGAACGGTCTCAAAGGCAAGTTCCTTTTTCAAGGGAAGCTACAGAAATGATGAATGTTCCATATGAATATGGGGCTAGAAAACGTTTGATTTATGTTACCCAGACGAGTTTTGAAAATATTAAGAAATGGGAAAGCGAGGGGTTTACTCAGCCTCTCCGGACTCCAGATCATACATTCATTTTTGTAACTCCTGAAAAAGCAGGAGAGATACAACAGGATCAGAATAACTGCATGGGATGCCTGTCAATGTGCCAGTTTTCAAATTGGTCACAGGTTGGTCCCAGTTATACGACAGGAAATCGACCCGATCCCCGCTCTTTTTGTATTCAGAAAACATTACAGGCAATAGCTCATGCGAATGGTCCTGACGCAAAAGAGGTGGTTGATCATAATTTGATGTTTAGTGGAACCACAGGGTGGCGATTTGGATCTGACCCATTTTATGATAATGGGTTTATTCCAACAGTTAAACAGTTGGTTGATCGAATTATAACCGGATATTAATGATAAATTTATCCAGTATCGAATGTTAAATTCTAAATTACTGTTCAAATAATTTAGAATTTTTTGGATTAAACTAGTTTTTAAAAAACTATTGAATATTTGTTAAAATATTATCTGGCAATTTGCGATAACAAATTATTGGTACAGACTTCTGCATCAAATAAAGCTGTCGAATTAACAAAAGGTCTTGGTAAAATATAAGTATAAAATTTACTGCCTTCAGTGGGAACACCTAGAGCATAAATAGACTTGATTATCTGATTGTTTTGATTGATCAAATTGAAGTTTGCATTGACATTAAATTCTCCTAGAGCATAATTGCCAATATGGAACTGACAGCCTATATTGTTTTTCAGGATATTTTGAAAAAGAATGTCTTTGCTTTCCTTTGCAATGGGTGCATTGACCATGGCAACAATATAATAATCAGCACGAATGACTTCGTTAAATTGTGTTGTTAGGTAAAAGCTTTCCTTTTTTTCTTCTACTTTAACATTCGGCCCCAAATCTATGCGCAATATGTTGGCCTTGATTAAAGCGATCATTTGCTGAATTCTCTCAAGGGGTGGACCAACACAAATTCGGATCATGATAGGTTTAAATACTTCATTGAACCAGATAGCACTTTTTTCCGACAGGCCACAATGGTCAACGGTTAATCTGATCCAATCACGTACATCCCTTAAAATATCAGTGCTTGCCTTGGTGGGATTGTCTATATTGCCCTGTAAAGCGTTATGTATATCTTCCTGTAAATAGTTTAAAAGCCATTCATGAAATTCTCTCTGGCTTTTGAAGGAAGTATGGGCAAGCGGATCGCTAATTTTTTCCCATGAGAATCTTTCTTTTTCATCGGGAATATAGGCTTTTACAATCGCGTTTCTTTGTGATTTGTTTCTTAGATAGTCATTAAGGAAATTATAAGCCTTGATTATGTCCTGATTCTTGAGATAGGTAAAACTGTAAACACATTCCATTTCTTCAATCAATAACGGGAGATAATCCTTTTCAAAATCAATTTTTTTATTGTTTTTTAACTCAATTATTTTTTCTTTGGTAAAAATTTGGGGCTTGTATTGTTCTCTTAATTCTTTTTGCGTTCTCCCCCGTGCATTCAAGGGCAATCCTGATCTGGAAAAGGCTATAATTTTAGGTTCCTTTCCAGAGGGTTGATAGATTAGGTGATCTTTTTCCTTAATGAATTTCCCTCCTCTGTCTTCAGTCAATTTGGAAATAACGTCAAATGTGGTCAAGCCAAGTCCCTGTATTGCAACGGTTTCTTTATTTGTAATGATATGGTCTAATTTTTCCAAAGGATATGCATATATTTTTTTCTTATTTGGAAATTCGCAATTTTGGGTATCGTGACCGGTGGTTATACAAATAATATCAGATGAGTAAGTATTATTTTTCGTAACGATACTCCATTTTTTTTTATCACTTCCGGAAATGTTTATAACTTTTTCCTGTATTTTGATGATCTGAAGGTTTTGTACCTTGATAGAACATAAATAATTAAAGACCCAGCATAGATATTCGCCAAGATCCTTTCGTGAATAATAGTTTAAAGGGTTGATTGTTTTATCTTGTGATTTATATTTGATTTTTAACCATTCATAAAAGGTTGGTCCCCGGATTGCATATTTGTAGTTTTTAACCGTATCATCAGGGAAAACAGTAATCTGACTGCAAATAGTGTTAACCAATAAATTTTCTGATTGATTGATATCATGACAACCGGCACCATAATCTTTATTTTCGTTAAATAGTTGTAAAATAATCTGCCTATCTTTTAGTTTCTC